>JAGBSJ010000010.1 GCA_017631955.1 Clostridia bacterium | reverse complement strand
ACACTTTCTGTTCCTGAACGTGCAACTATTACAAATATGGGTGCAGAACTTGGTGCAACTACATCTGTATTCCCATCTGACGATATTACAAAAGCATTCTTGAAAGCACAAGGCCGTGAAGAAGATTGGGTTGAACTCAAAGCAGATGAAGATGCAGTTTATGATGAAGTTATTAATATCAACTTATCAGAACTTGCTCCAATGGCTGCTTGTCCACACATGCCTGACAGAGTTAAGTCTGTTACAGAAATTGGCAAAATCAAAGTTGACCAAGTTTGTATTGGCTCATGTACTAACTCATCACTTCTTGATATGATGAAAGTTGCTGCAATCCTTAAAGGTAAAACAGTTCATCCTGCAGTTAGTCTTTCAATAGCTCCTGGTTCAAAACAAGTTCTTAATATGATTTCACAGAATGGTGCGCTTGCAGATATGATTGATGCCGGTGCTCGTATTCTTGAAAGTGCTTGTGGACCATGTATTGGTATGGGTCAGTCACCTAACTCTGCCGGTGTTTCACTTCGTACATTTAACAGAAACTTTGAAGGTCGTTCAGGTACTGCGGACGCAGGTATTTACCTTGTTAGCCCTGAAGTTGCTGCAGCGTCAGCACTTACTGGTTATCTTACAGACCCACGCGATTTAGGAGAATTCCCTGAAATCGTACTTCCAGATGAGTTTATTATCAATGACAATATGGTTGCAATGCCTGCAACTCCTGAAGAAGCAAAAGATGTTGAAGTTATGTATGGACCAAACATCAAACCATTCCCAACAAGTGAGCCAATGGGTGAAGATATTACAGCAAAAGCAGTGCTTAAAGTTGGAGACGATATTACAACAGACCATATTATGCCTGCAGGTGCTAAAATTCTCCCATACCGTTCAAATATTCCATTCCTTTCACAATATTGCTTTGGTGTTTGTGATAAAACATTCCCTGAAAGAATCAAAGCTGAAGGTAAAGGTATTGTAATAGGTGGTGCTAACTACGGACAGGGTTCATCACGTGAACATGCTGCTCTTGTTCCACTTTATCTTGGAGTTAAAGCAGTTATTACAAAGTCATTCGCTCGTATTCACTGTGCAAACCTTATTAATGCGGGTATTCTTCCTCTTAATTTTGCTAATCCTGATGATTACGACAAGATTACACAGGGCGATGAATTATCACTTAAGGGCATTAAAAACGCTATTATAAACAACGAGCCAGCAGTTCTTGTAAATCTTACAACGAACGAAGAATATGAAATCAAATATGACCTTTCACAGCGTCAGAAAGATATTATTCTTGCAGGCGGTTTATTAAATTATACTAAAGAATCATTTTAAGGAGTATTAAATATGGAAAAGCAGATTTCAGAAGCACTTGCTAAGTTTGAAGCTCTTGTTAGAGAACAACTTGCAAGAAACGAAAAAATTAAAGCACAAAAAGATTTTGTTGATTTTGAAAAACTTGATAAAATCATTATCGGTGTATGTGGTGGCGACGGTATTGGACCGATTATCACAAAAGAATCAGCAAGAGTACTCGAATATATGCTTGCTGACGATGTAAAAGCAGGTAAAGTTGAGTTCAAGGTTATTGATGGACTTACAATTGAAAACAGAGTTGCAGTTATGAAAGCAATTCCTGATGATGTTCTTACAGAGCTTAAAGAATGTCATGTTATTCTTAAAGGACCTACAACAACTCCCCAAGCTGGCGACCCATGGCCAAACATTGAGAGCGCTAACGTTGCAATGAGAAAAGAACTTGACCTTTTTGCTAATGTTCGTCCTGTTAAAGTTCCTGACCAAGGTATTGACTGGACATTCTTCCGTGAAAATACAGAAGGTGCTTATGCAGTTGGTTCAAAAGGCGTGAACGTAACAGAAGACCTTGCTATGGACTTTGTTGTTACAACAAGCGAGGGCTCAGAAAGAATTGCACGTATGGCTTATGATTACGCTAAGAGAAATGGTAAAGAAAGAGTTTCAATTATCAATAAGGCAAATGTAATTAAGACTACTGACGGTAAATTCCTTAGAATCTGTAAAGAGGTTGGCAAAGAGTACCCTGAAATCATTACTGATGAATGGTATGTTGACATTACTACTGCAAAGCTTATCGACGAAAAGAGAAGAAAAGATTTTAAGGTATTTGTTCTTCCTAACCTTTATGGCGATATCATTACTGACGAAGCTGCTGAATTCCAAGGCGGTGTTGGTACTGCAGGTAGTGCAAATCTTGGTAAGAGATATGCAATGTTTGAAGCAATTCACGGTTCTGCACCTCGTATGATTCGTGAAGGTCGCGGTCAATATGCGGACCCATGCTCAATGCTTCGTGCAACTGTAATGCTCCTTTCACACATCGGTAAACAAAAAGAAGCTGATTTACTTGAAAGAGCACTTGACATTTGTATGTTTGAAGAAAAGAAACTTACAATCACAGGTCGTGATAATGGCGCAACATGTAGCGCATTCGGCGACTATGTAATGGAGACTGTAAAAAAACTTTCATAATTGAGGTGAAACAAAATGAATAGAAATGACGTATCAATTTCTGTCATTAAGAGACTCCCCAGATATTACAGATTTTTAGGTGAATTAAAAGAAAATGGTTGCGTAAGAATTTCATCTAAAGATTTATCAGAAAAAATGGGCTTTACTGCATCCCAGATTCGTCAGGATTTCAACTGTTTCGGTGGATTTGGTCAACAAGGTTATGGTTATAACATTGAGAGTCTTTACAACGAAATTGGTAATATTCTCGGTGTAAACAGTAACAGAAAAGCAATTATTATTGGTGCTGGTAACCTTGGTAAAGCTGTTGCATTACATATGTCATTTGAACAACGTGGATTTAATGTGATTGGTATTTTTGACAGAAACAAGGCACTTTCAGGTCAAATGCTTCGCGGATTACCAATACGCCATACTGATGGTTTATATGATTTCTGTAAAGACAACTCCCCTACTGTTGCCGTTCTCTGTATTCCAAGCGTTGCAGCAAAAGAGTTAGCTCCTGAACTTGTTAAACTTGGAATTAAAGGATTTTGGAATTTCAGTCATTATGATATTTTAGCTGATTTCCCTGATGTTGCAGTTGAAAATGTTCATTTAAGTGATAGTTTAATGACTTTAAGTTATCATGTGAACAACAACGATTAATAATTAAAAGATGCTATGTAGTATATACATAGCATCTTTTTTAATCTTTTGATTTATAATATAACTTGCAATGACAATAACCTTCAAATTCAGGGTCTGCAATTTGTTTTTTGAATTCTTCACAAACACATTTATATTCATCTAATTTTTGTAATCTGCAAGGGCAATAACCGTCTTTTGCTTTAAGACCAGCTTTAATTTTTTCTACTAATTCCTTGTTTTCATTAAATCTTACTGCCATATTATTCACCTCTAGTTAATTATATTATATTCACACATAAAAAGCAATAACCCGAAGCATTGTGCCTCGGGTTATTTTTATGATATAAATTATTTATTAAAATACTTTACAGCTGCTTCAAACATACGAATATCGTATTCGCCAGGAACATTCTTATAAAGACCATCGCCAATACGTTCGCTATGTCCCATCTTACCGAATACACGGCCATCAGGAGAAGTAATACCTTCAATAGCACACAATGAACCATTTGGATTAAAGTCAATATTTGCAGTAGCATTACCATCAAGGTCAACATACTGTGTAGCAATCTGTCCATTTGCAGCAAGCTCTGCAATAAGCTCAGGAGAAGCAAGGAATTTACCTTCACCGTGAGAAATAGGCACATTCACAACATCGCCAACATTCATAAGGGAAAGCCATGGAGATTTTGTTGACGCGATTCTTGTATGAACGATTCTGCTTTGATGACGACTGATGTTATTAAATGTAAGTGTAGGACAATTTTCATCAGTATCAATAATCTTTCCGTAAGGAACAAGGCCAAGCTTAATAAGTGCTTGGAAACCATTACAGATACCGCACATAAGGCCATCACGATTATCAAGAAGGTCTGTAACAGCTTCTTTAACTGCAGGGTTACGGAAGAATGCAGTAATAAACTTAGCTGAACCGTCTGGTTCGTCACCACCGGAGAATCCACCTGGGATGAAAATCATCTGGCTTTCTCTAACCTTTGCTGAGAAACCTTCAACACTTCTTGCAACATCTTCTGCAGTAAGGTTTCTAATTACGAAGATTTCTGCTTCAGCACCTGCTTTTTCTACTGCACGAGCAGAGTCGTATTCACAGTTTGTACCTGGGAATACAGGAATAAGAACTTTTGGTTTAGCAACTTTATTTGCAGGAGCAATATCACATTTACCTTCAAAAGAATATGTAGGAATTTCACCCTTATCTTCTTTAGCTTTTGTTGGATATACATCTTCAAGCGTTGCAGTGTGCAATTCATAAAGTTCTTGAATTGTAGCACTATCGTCTTCAAGCTTAATAACTGGCTCTTCAGTAGTTGTACCGATTTTCATTACGCCTGGAATCACAACATCTTCAGTAAGTTCTGCTACAATGAAGCCCCACATACCAAGATGCCAGTTTTCTTTAAGTTCTGCAGATGAACTAAAACCGATATTGTTACCAAATGACATCTTCATAACTGCTTCGCCGATACCACGTTCAACTGCCCATGAAGCTTTTACCTTACCTTCTTTGCAAAGGTTATGGAATGCTTCCCAAGTTGCTTTGAGAGAGTCAGCACTCTCATCAGTTGCACCGAAGAGATATACAGGATGATTTGCCTCTTTAAATTCAGGGCTTATTACATCTTGTTTCTTAATAGGAGCAATTGCGAATGAAATAAGTGTTGGTGGAACATCCAAATCAAGGAAAGTACCTGACATTGAGTCTTTACCACCAATAGCGGCAGCGTTCAACTCTAACTGTGCATCAAATGCACCAAGGAGAGCTGCAAATGGTTTGCCCCAACGCTCAGGTTCAGTTTTAAGGCGTTCAAAGAATTCCTGTAATGTAAGATATGCAAGTTTATAATCACAACCTGCTGCAACAAGTTTTGCAACAGAATTATAAATTGATGCGCGAGCACCTGTGTAAGGGTCAACTGAAAGGTGGTCAGGGTCGCATCCCCAGCTGAATACGCTTGCTTGGTCTGTTTCTTGACCTGGAAGCACTGGTAATACTGCAGCCATAGACTGAGTTGGAGTAAGCTGTCGCTTACCACCATAAGGCATAACAACACTACCTGCACCAATAGTTGAGTCAAAGCGCTCAACAAGACCTCTCTGGCTTGCCGTACAAAGGTCAGATGCCATTTCACGTAATGAGCCGTACATTGCCTTGCTTAACACTGAAAAGTCTTTTTTCGTAACTGTAACATTCATATGCTTAACGGCACCATTTGTGTCAAGGAATTCACGACTAAGATTAGCAATGATATTACCCTTCCACTTCATTACCATGCGTTCTTCTTTAGTAACAACGGCAACACGGTATGCTTCAAGGTTTTCTTCTTGAGCAAACGCAATAAATTTATCAGCATCTTCAGCTGCAACAACAACTGCCATACGTTCTTGTGATTCAGAAATAGCAATTTCTGTTCCGTCAAGACCTTCATATTTTTTACGAACTGCATCAAGGTCAATTTGAAGACCAGGAGCAAGTTCGCCGATAGCAACAGATACACCACCTGCACCAAAGTCATTACAACGCTTGATTAAACGAGTAACCTCTGCATTACGGAAAAGGCGTTGAATTTTTCTTTCTTCGGGAGCATTACCCTTCTGAACTTCAGAAGCCATTGTTGTAAGAGATTTCATATTATGGCTCTTTGATGAGCCAGTAGCACCACCGATACCATCGCGGCCTGTACGTCCACCGAGAAGAACGATAACATCACCTGGAGCTGGACGTTCACGACGAACATTATAAGCAGGAGCAGCAGCAACTACTGCACCGCATTCCATACGCTTTGCAACAAATCCTTCGTGATACATTTCTGCAACATGACCTGTAGCAAGACCAATCTGGTTACCATAAGAAGAATAACCCGCTGCTGCTGTCTGACAAATTTTACGCTGTGGAAGTTTACCATCTAAAGTTTCTGCAATAGTCTTTCTTGGGTCACCTGCACCTGTTACGCGCATTGCCTGATGAACATAAGCACGACCTGAAAGCGGGTCACGAATACAACCACCGATACATGTAGCTGCGCCACCAAATGGCTCAATTTCTGTAGGATGGTTATGAGTTTCATTCTTAAACATAAGAAGCCAATCCTGGTCTTCACCGTTTACCGTTGCAGTAACATGAATTGAACAAGCATTGATTTCTTCACTTTCATCAAGTTCAGGAAGAAGTCCGCGCTTCTTAAGTGTTTTCGTACCAATAGTTGCAATGTCCATCAATGTCTGAGGACGAGCTGCTGCTTTTTCTTCACCGTAAACTTCTACTCTTGCAGCAAGATAACGCTCATAAGCTTCTTGTACTGCAGGGTCATCAATACGGACATTATCAAGATGTGTAGAGAATGTTGTATGACGACAATGGTCAGACCAATAAGTGTCAACAACACGAATTTCTGTAATAGTAGGGTCTCTGTGTTCTGTATCTCTAAAATATGCTTGTAAGAACTTGAGGTCATCAAGGTCCATTGCAAGTCCTTTTTCATCAAGGAGATTTGCAAGGGCTGTTTCATCCATAGTGATAAAGCCATCAACAGTAGCAACTGTTTCAGGAGCAGCATATTCAGCAGCGAGTGTTTCAGGTAACTCAAGGGCTGCTTCACGGCTTTCAACTGCATTGATTACGTGATTTTTGAATGCTTTGATATCAGCATCTGTCAAATCACCATAAAGTGCATAAACTTTTGCAGTACGGACAAGAGGACGGTCGCCCTGAGAGATAATCTGAATACACTGAGCTGCAGAGTCCGCTCTCTGGTCGAATTGACCTGGAAGAGCTTCTACTGCAAAAACATATGCATCAGAAACTTCAACACCAGTTGATACATTATCAAGCTGTGGCTCTGAAAAAACTGTTTTTACAGCGTAGTCGAACAATTCTTCAGTAATATTTTCTGCATCATAGCGATTGAAAAGACGAATATCTTCTAAATTTTCAATGCCGAGTAAGTGTTTTGCTTCATTAAGAAGACCTTTTGCTTCGTTATCTAAGCCAGTCTTCTTTTCAACAAATATGCGATAAACCATTTAGTATTTTCCTCCATTATCACTTAGTTTGAAGCCAAAAGTGCACGCTTACCAATATCACTTCTACGATAAGCACCTTCAAACTGAACGCCATCAGACAAACGATATGCCTCTTTTATTGCTTCTGCAAGAGAATCTGCAATAGCAGTTGTACCTGTAACACGACCACCTGCAGTAACAAGTTTGCCGTTTTCATTCTTTGCACCTGCTACAAAAGTAGCTGCAAGTGCCTCTTCTGTAAAGGCCATCTCAAACCCTTTTTTGTAAGATGTTGGGTAACCATTAGAGGCCAAAATAACACAACAAGCGTGTTTGTCTGCAAAATTAACTTCTGTATCGGCTAAAGTGCCATTAGTTGTTGCTTGCATTATGTCAAGCAAATCACTTTCAAGAAGCGGAAGAACAACCTGTGTTTCAGGGTCACCGAAACGACAGTTATATTCAATAACTTTGGGTCCGTTTGGTGTGAGCATAAGACCGAAGTAAAGACATCCTTTGAAAGTCCTGCCTTCTGCATTCATAGCGTTGATTGTAGGAAGGAAAATTGATTCCATACACTCGTCAGCTATTGCCTTTGTGTAATATGGGTTTGGTGCTACTGTTCCCATACCGCCAGTGTTAAGACCTGTGTCATTATCGCCGATACGCTTGTGGTCCATTGAAGAAACCATAGGTTTTACAACCTTACCATCAGTAAAAGCAAGAACTGATACTTCAGGACCTGTAAGGAATTCTTCAACAACTACGCGTGAGCCAGATTCACCAAAAACACCGCCTTCCATCATATCACGGACTGCAGTTTTTGCTTCATCGCGAGTTTGGGCAATAATAACACCTTTACCAAGTGCAAGACCATCAGCTTTAATAACTGTTGGAATAGGAGCAGTTTCAAGATAATTGAGAGCAGCTTCCATATCTTCAAAAACTTCGTATGTAGCAGTAGGAATACCATACTTCTTCATTAAATTTTTTGAGAAAATTTTACTACCTTCGATAATAGCTGCATTTGCTCTTGGTCCGAAACAAAGAATACCCTTTTCTTCAAGAGCATCAACACAACCCAAAACCAATGGGTCATCAGGTGCTACTACTGCATAGTCAATCTTATTATCTACTGCAAAAGATACAATCTTTTCAATATCAGTAGCACCGATTTCTACACAAGTAGCATCTGCCGCAATACCACCGTTACCAGGTAATGCATAGATTTCTGTAACTTCTTTATTTTCTTTTATTTTTTTGATGATAGCGTGTTCTCTACCGCCACCACCGACAACCATTATTTTCATAGTTAACCTCAAAAATTAGTGGTGGAATAAGCGCATTCCTGTGAATGCCATTGCAATTCCATATTTATTACAACAATCAATAACAACATCATCACGGATTGAGCCACCTGGTTCAGCAATATATGAAACACCGCTCTTGCGTGCTCTTTCAATGTTATCACTGAATGGGAAGAATGCATCAGAACCAACTGAAACACCTGTAATTGTATCAAGATAAGCTCTTGCTTCTTCTGCTGTAAGTGGTTCAGGTTGAGTTTTAAAGTATTTCTGCCAGATACCATCTGCACAAACATCTTCTTCGTTCTTATTGATGTAACCGTCAATAACATTATCTCTGTCAGGACGACGAATGTCATCGCGGAAAGGAAGTGCAAGTACTTTTGGATGCTGACGAAGATGCCATGTATCTGCCTTAGTGCCTGCAAGGCGTGTGCAGTGAATTCTTGACTGCTGACCTGCACCCACACCGATTGCTTGTCCGTCATAAGCGTAGCAAACAGAGTTTGACTGTGTATATTTAAGAGTAATGAGCGCGATAATCAAGTCACGTTTTGCTTCTTCAGGGAATTCTTTATTTTCAGTAACCATATTTGAAAGAAGGTCTTCATCAATTCTGAAGTTGTTTCTTCCTTGTTCAAAAGTGATACCAAATACTTGTTTCTTTTCTTGAACTGCAGGAACATAATTAGCATCAATTTTTACGATATTATAGTTACCATTTCTCTTGCCCTTAAGAATTTCAAGAGCTTCAGCTGAATAACCTGGAGCAATGATGCCATCAGAAACTTCACGAGCAACAAGTTTAGCTGTTGTAGCATCACATTCATCACTAAGAGCAATCCAGTCACCGAAAGATGACATTCGGTCTGTACCACGAGCACGAGCATAAGCGCAAGCAAGTGGAGATGCATCAAGGTCAGGGATATCATCAACAAAACAAGCTTTTTTGAGTGATTCAGGAAGCTTTACACCTACAGCAGCAGATGTTGGGCTAACATGCTTGAATGATGTAGCGGCCGGCATTCCGAGAATATCTTTAATTTCTTTTACAAGCTGCCATGAGTTAAATGCATCAAGGAAATTGATAAATCCAGGTCTGCCATTCAAAATTTCGATAGGAAGCTCTGAACCATCTTCCATATAAATTTTTGATGGCTTCTGGTTAGGGTTACAACCATATTTAAGTTCAAATTCTTTCATTTTAAATCTCCTTACACATTCTTGTTTACAATTCTTGTTTCAACTTCGTTTGTTTCTAAATCAATATATCTTACGAAAAGAGAAACTTTATTGTCTTCATTAAGGTTTTTCCAAATGATATCAGTCATTGTATCAATATCTACATCAGGAAGCAGGAGTGTTTTTGGCTCACCTTCAAAGCTTGGAAGTGGATTACCATCACACTTATATGTATGAATAAACTTTGCGCGACCTGCAAGAGGATTTGAATAAGCATATGTATATCTCTGACATGATGAGCCATCACCATCAGCTGATTTAAGAATTGACATAGCGTAATTCATTTCACCATTTTCGTGATGAATAATACCTGAAATACGAGGTGTATAGTTAGGAGCATCATCTTCGAATTCACGAGTACGAAGTGCCTGTTCAAAAGTCATTTGTTTATCCATAAGTTCATAGATTGTATCAGTTTGGTCACCATTAGTAACAATAGTTTTATTACCAAGAACTCTTACTGGATAATAGATAATAAGATGAGGGTCTGTCATTTTTGACTCATCAAATGCCTTTGTACGCATAGCGTCGCCTTCAGCAACAAAAACTCTGTTGCGGCTATTAACGCTTCTGCCCATGATAAAATAAGCTGTAATAGCTTTTTTACCATCTACGCTTTTACCGATTATAATGCCTCTGCCATGATAAGCAAGAGAATTAAGTTCGTTTTCAAGTGACTTAATTTCCATTTGAAAAATCCTCCGATTATAATATATTTGTTTTACCGTTTTCAACTACAATTTTATCGTCACAGAAAAGTTGTACTGTTTTTGGAAGAATCTTCCACTCAGCTTGTTCCATAATTCTTATCTGTAATGTTTCAGGTGTATCATCATTCATTACATCAACTGCTTTTTGAAGGATTATTGGTCCCGCATCACATTCAGCAGTAACAAAATGAACAGTTGCACCTGATACTTTTACGCCTTTTTTTAACGCTTCTTCGTGAACGTGTAATCCATAAAAACCTTTTCCACAGAACGATGGAATAAGTGCTGGATGTACATTTATCATTTTATTTTGGAAGGCATCACAGACATTTTCATCAAGTATGGTCATAAAGCCCGCATATACGATTAAATCCGCTTTTTCTTCAATAAGCAAATCTCGCATTGCACAACTATATGATGCAATATCTGCATAATCTTTTCTTATAAGTGTTCTTGTTTTAATTCCGTTATTTTCTGCACGAGTAAGAGCATAAGCATCTGCTTTTGAGGCAATTACACAAGTAATTTTGCCATTACCTAACTCCCCTCTTTTTTCTGCATCAATAAGTGCTTGGAGATTTGTACCTCCACCAGAAACAAGAACTATAATTCTTTTATACATTATAAAAGCACCTTCTCATCGCCTTTGATAATTTCGCCGATTACATAAGCATCAATATCGTTTTCTTTAAGAATTGAAAGAGAAAGTTCTACTTCATTGGCTGGTACAACAATGCTCATACCAACACCCATGTTATATGTATTATACATATCGCGTTCAGGAATGTTTCCCCATTTAGCAATAACATCAAAAATAGGAAGCACCTTAACAGCTGACTTATCAATTTTTGCGCATAAGCCATCAGGAATTGAACGTGGAATATTTTCGTAGAATCCACCACCTGTAATATGAGAAATACCTTTTACATTAACTTTTTCTAAAAGAGCAAGAACTGGTTTAACATAAATCTTTGTAGGAACAAGTAATGCCTCTGCAATACTTTTGCCACCTAATTCTTCACGCTCTACGTAAAGTTCAGGATTGTTATTATCAATATCAAAAACCTTACGGCATAAACTGAAACCATTAGAATGAATACCTGTTGAAGGAAGAGCAATAACTACATCACCAACAGCCATCTTGCTATTATCAATCATTTTGGGCTTATCAACTACACCTACTGCAAAACCAGCAAGGTCATAATCTTCCTCTGGCATAAGACCAGGATGTTCTGCAGTTTCGCCACCGATAAGTGCACAACCTGACTGAACACAACCTTCAGCAACGCCGCCAACAATTTCTGCAATCTTTTCAGGAACATTTTTGCCACAAGCAATATAATCCAAGAAATATAATGGCTTTGCACCAACACAAATAATGTCATTAACACACATAGCAACCGCATCAATGCCAATTGTATCATGTTTATCCATAAGAATAGCTAATTTAACTTTAGTACCACAACCGTCAGTACCAGAAACAGAAATAGGATGTTCCATTCCAGCAACACAGCTAAGGTCAAAGCATCCGCCAAAACCGCCCACGTCATCCACAGAACCTTCATTACGAGTTCTAGCAACGTGCTTTTTCATTAATTCTACTGATTTATAACCAGCAGTAATATCTACGCCTGCAGCTGCATAGCTAGCAGAAAATGAATTTTTATGTTCCATTTAATATTCTCCTATAAGTTATTTATTCTTTTCCGTTCCAACAGTAGGTGCACACCTTATCAGCCGGAAGTCCTATAGCTTTTATTATTCCATCAATAGATTGAAATTCAAGAGATGTGAAGTGTAGTTTTTCACAAATAGCACTTCTTAATTTTTTACCACGTTCAGTAGAAGAATCAATATATTCATCAATATATTTAAAACCATCTTCCCCTTCTAACTCAACAATTGTACTTCTAGCAATAAGTTCCATATCTGACGTTGCACGTGAGAAATTTAAGAATTTACAACCGTACATAATTGGTGGACAAGCAGAACGAATATGCACTTCTTTGGCACCATTTTCATAAAGGAATTCAACAGTCTCACGAAGTTGAGTTCCACGAACAATACTATCATCAACAAAGAGCAATTTTTTATCTTGAATTAAATCGTGAACAGGAATTTGCTTCATCTTAGCAACTCTATTACGCTCATTCTGATTTGTAGGAGTAAAACTTCTTGCCCAAGTTGGTGTATATTTGATGAATGGACGAGCAAACTGAATGCCACTCTCATTTGCATAACCAATTGCATGAGGAGTACCGGAATCAGGAACACCACTTACATAGTCAATGTCTTGAGCAATACCATTTTCGCGGTCACATTCAGCCATAATCTTGCCATTTTTGTATCTCATTACTTCTACATTAACACCCTCATAGCAAGATGTAGAATATCCGTAATAAGACCATAAAAATGCACAGATTTTCATATCTTTACCCGCTTCACGAAGAATAGATGCATTATCAGCTGTTAACTCAACAACTTCACCCGGTCCTAATTCCTTATAATCTGAATAGCCAAGTTTTTTATATGCAAAATCTTCAAATGAAACACAGTAACCATCATCACGAACGCCAATTAAAACCGGAATTCTACCTAATCTATCACGCGCCGCAATAATTTTACCATCATCAGTAAGAATTAAAATAGAAGCTGTTCCATCAATTAGACCTTGAGCATATGCAATTCCGTCTGCAAAGTTATCTTTCTGGTTAATAATAGCCGCAACGAGTTCAGTAGAGTTAATGCCCTCGTTAGTCATAGCACCAAAATGGCCACCATTTGAGAAAAGATAATCTTCAACAAGCTTTTCTTTATTGTTGATTAAACCAATAATACAAATTGCATATAAACCTAGTTTTGAACGAACAAGCAACGGTTGTGCATCAGAATCACTAATACAACCTATAGCTGATTTACCTTTCATCTGATTTGAAATGTTTTCAAACTTTGTTCTAAATGGCGAATTTTCAATTTTATGAATTTTTCTTTGTAATCCGATACTTTCGTCGTGAGCAGCCATACCACCACGACGAGTACCAAGATGAGAGTGATAGTCAGTTCCAAAGAACACATCTAAAACAGTGTCATTTTTACTGACTGCGCCAAAAAAACCACCCATGAAATATACCTCTTACGCGAAGAAAAGTTCTGAAAGTGTCATTGGGTCAATGTATTTACCATCTTTATAAACACGCATATTACCTGATGCGATTTCATCGATAAGCATTACATCACCGTCAGCGTTATAACCAAATTCAAATTTAATATCGTAAAGAACAAGACCCTTCTCTTTAAGGTCGTCAGCAACGATTTGAGTAATTTTCTGAGTCATTTCTTTAATATCGTCATACTGTTTGTCTGTCATAACACCAAGCGCAACAAGAGCATCTTTAATTACAAGTGGGTCGCCCTTTTCATCGTTTTTGAATGTCATTTCAACATATGCAGGAAGGTCAGCACCTTCTTCAATATAATCGCCATAACGACGAATAAAGCTACCAACTGCTTTATGACGGCAGATAACTTCAAGGCCATGACCAAATACCTTTGCAGGAAGTACTTCCATTGTTGTATCTTCAAGATTTGCACTTACATAATGTGTTTTAATACCTGCTGCGTTAACTTTTTCAAAGAAATAAATTGACATACGAAGGTTTACATCACCAACACCGTCAATTGTAAGACCTACTGCATTTTCGCCTGGGTCAAATACGCCGTCTTTACCTGTACAATCGTCCTTAAATTTAAGAAGGCAATTGCCATTTTCGAGTTTGAATACGTCTTTTGTTTTACCTGTGTAAATTTTTTCCATGGTTTTTTACTCCTTTATATGAATATAAGTTTTTATGAATTTAATTTAGACATTACATCTGCATCTTTTTTAAGAACAACTTCTGCTGCATCTTTACGCATTTTATCAAGCTTATCTGCAAGCTCTTTATCTTCGACCGCGATGATTTGAGCAGCAAGTAAAGCCGCATTTGCACCGCCATTGATTGCGACTGTTGCAACAGGAATACCTGATGGCATCTGTACAGTTGAAAGAAGAGCATCCATACCATCAAGATATGAAGATGCACAAGGAATTCCGATAACTGGAAGTGTTGTATTAGCAGCAACTGCACCTGCAAGATGAGCTGCCATACCTGCCGCCGCAATAAGAGCACCATAACCGTTTACTCTAGCATTCATTGAGAAATCGCGTGCTTGCTCAGGTGTTCTGTGAGCAGAATAGATATTTACTGTATAAGGAATACCTAAATCATCAAGAACTGCAGTAGCTTTTTTTATGATAGGAAGGTCACTATCGCTTCCCATTACAATACCAACTTTTTTCATAATTACCTCCAAAAAATCATAAAAGGACAGTCCTATCCTGTTTTATACAAGAAGAACTGCCCAGACGGTCGGCTAAAAAATCCCGTGCTCCTCTGTGGTGCTCCACTTGATTCCGTCAGTTACACGGTATTATTAATTTTTAACAGAAATATTATAATATATTTTGTTAATTGATGTCAATTAAAGTAGAAAAATCGTATGCCAAAAATTTAATAAAAAATCAAGTCATTTTTGTACATATTTTTATTTTGCCTTACTTTCACAATAAAGACAACGATATACTCTGTTTTCTTTATCTTTCAATGTGAATATGTGTGGTAACTCTTGCTCAACCGTTGTAATACAACGAGGATTTTTACACTTAATAACATTTTCAATTCTTTCAGGAATATCAATGCTTTGTCTTTTTGCAAGTTTACCGTCTTTGATAATATTAACAGTAACACCTGGGTCGAGATAACCAAGTGCATTCATATCAATATCAATTACTCTATCAATTTTTATAATATCTTTTCTGCCCATTTTAACGCTTTCAGCATTCTTTATAAGTGCAACCTGACAATCAAGTTTATCAAGACCTAAAAAATTGTAGAGATTCATTCCGTGACCTGCAGTTATATGGTCAATAACGATTCCGTCTTTAATTTGTCCGATAATCATTTATTTTACCTCCAACAACTTCATAATAAGAGCCATTCTGATAAACTTACCATTATTAACTTGTCTGAAATAACAAGCTCTTGGGTCTTTATCAACTGCAACAGAAATCTCATTAACACGTGGAAGCGGATGCATAATGCACAAATCTTCTTTTGCTGCTTCAAGTTTCTGAGGTGTAAGAATGTAGCTATCTTTAAGGCGAATGTAATCTTGTTCATTGAAGAAACGCTCACGCTGAACTCTTGTCATATAAAGGATGTCAAGCTCAGGCATAGCATCTTCAAGAGATGTTGTTTCAACATACTCAAGATTCTTAGCTTCAAGTACAGTCTGTTTGATGTACTCAGGAACTTTAAGTTCTTCAGGAGAAATAAGAACAAATTTGACATTTTCATATCGTGACATAGCGCCGATAAGCGAATGTACTGTTCTTCCAAACTTCAAGTCACCGCAGACTCCAATTGTAATATTGTTAACTCTACCCTTTTCGCGTTGAATTGTAAGTAAGTCTGTAAGTGTTTGTGTAGGATGATTATGACCTCCATCACCTGCATTGATTACAGGAATATCAGTATTCATTGCCGCAACCATTGGTGCGCCCTCTTTTGGGTGACGCATCGCAATAATATCAGCATAATATCCTACAGTTTTAATTGTATCTGCAACACTTTCACCTTTTGCAGATGATGAACTTTGTGCTTCAGAGAAACCAAGTACATTACCGCCCAAACTGAACATAGCAGATTCAAAACTAAGACGAGTTCTTGTTGATGGTTCAAAGAAAAGTGTAGCAAGAATTTTACCCTTACACTTTTCACTGTATTTTGCGGGATTATCAATTATATCATTAGCCACAGTAATGAGTTCATCAATCTCATTTACTGAAAGCTCTTGAATATCAATAAGACTTCTCATAAGATTACCCCTTATTCTTTAGCACCATTTACTTCAAGGTACTTTTTAATTCTTTCAACATTTTCGCGATTCTTTTCATCTTCTTCAAGATATTCAATAATATCATAAACATCAACTACTGAATATACAGGGAAACCAAATTGTTCTTCAATTTCTTGCATTGCACCCTTTTCGGACTGACCCTTTTCTTTACGGTCAACCATAATGAAAGTAGCAATAACTTTTGTACCTTCAAGGTGTTTAAGAATATCCATTGATTCACGAATAGCAGTACCTGCAGTGATTACATCTTCAATAATAACGATTTCTTCGCCAACTTCTGGAATATAGCCGACAAATGTACCGCCTTCACCATGGTCCTTAACTTCTTTACGATTAAAGAAGAATGGAACATTAAGGCCATTCTTAGAAAGAGCAACTGCTGCTGAAATTGATAAAGAAATACCTTTATAAGCAGGTCCATAAAGTACAGCTTCTTTCTTGCCGAGCTTGTCAAAATATGCTTTCGCATAAAATTCGCCCATTTTTGTAATCTGGTCGCCAGTTTTAATCATACCTGCATTAACAAAATAAGGAATTTTACGACCTGATTTTGCAGTAAAATCACCAAATTTAAGAACGCCTGCGCTTTCTAAAAACTGTATAAACTCTCTTTTGTATGCTTCCATTTTAATATCTCCTTATCCAACAAATTCTGCAACGCATCTCTTGTATGCAGCTACAGGGTCAGTAGCCGCTGTAATAGGTCTACCAACAACAATGTAGTCCGAACCAGCTTCTTTTGCTTTTTCAGGTGTCATAACACGAACTTGGTCACCGATATCTCCATCTGCAAAGCGAATACCAGGAGTAACTGTAACAAAGTCTTTACCACACTTGTTATGAACTTTATCAGCTTCAAGTGGTGAGCAAACTACACCATCAAGACCTGCAATTTTAGCATTATGGGCATAGTGCATAACAACTTCGTCAATTGGTTCTTTTATAAGTAAATCTCTTTGCATTACTTCTTGACTTGTTGATGTAAGCTGAGTAACCGCTATAAGAATTGGTCTTGTACCATCAGGTCTTGTAAGACCTTCAAGAGCACCTTCCATCATAGGAATCGCACCACCAGCATGAAGGTTAGTCATATCAACATCAAGGTTAGAAAGAACTGCCATTGATTTTTTTACTGTATTTGGAATATCATGAAGCTTAAGGTCAAGGAAAATCTTGTGTCCTCTTGCTTTAATTTCTTTTACGATTGATGGACCTTCTGCATAATAAAGTTCCATACCAATTTTTACGAATGGCTTAACATCTGTGAATTTGTCAAGAAAAGCCATTACATCTGCCTTGCTTGAAAAATCACAAGCAATAATTACGTCTTTACCCATTAGTGAGCTCCTCCTATAATTTCATTTATATCTTTAACATTAAGTTTTGCAAGTTCGTTTGGCAAATCTTCAATAATTGTCTTGCAAGCATAAGGGTCGACAAGATTTGCCGCACCAACTTGTACCGCAGTTGCACCTGCCATCATAAGTTCAATTACATCTTTTGCAGTTGAAACGCCACCCATACCGATAATAGGGATTTTAACTGCATCATACACCTGATAAACCATTCTAACGGCAACAGGGAAAATTGCAGAACCGGAAAATCCACCCACTTTATTTGCTATTACAGGTTGACGACGTTTAATATCAATTCTCATACCGAGTAATGTGTTAATCAAACTGATACCATCAGCACCTGCAGATTCTGCAGCTTTTGCTATTGACACAATATCAGTAACATTAGGTGAAAGTTTGATAATGATAGGTTTTGTTGTAACTGCTTTCACCGCTTTAACTACTTTTTCAACTGCAGCTGGTTCAGTACCAAAACTCATACCGCCATTATGCACATTAGGACAAGAAACATTTACTTCAATCCAACCAACTTGTTCACAAGCATTAATTTTCTCGCAAGTGTATGCATATTCTTCAACGGAAAATCCGCTTACATTTGCCATAACTGGCTTATTAAATACTTTTGAAAGTTTAGGTAATTCTTCACTGATAACTTTATCAACACCAGGATTCTGAAGACCAACAGAGTTAATCATACCTGCGTTACATTCAGCAATTCTTGGAGTAGGGTTACCAAAACGTGGCTCTTTAGTAGTACCCTTAAATGAAAATGTACCTAAAATATTTATGTCATAAAGGTCCGCAAATTCATAGCCAAATCCGTATGTACCACTTGCAGGAATAATTGGGTTATCTATTTCAATACCGAGAAGATTTACTTTTGTGTTTACCATATTATCTCCTCCCTTACAAGTACAGGACCATCTTTACAGATTCTCTTATTACCATATTTTGTCTTGCATGAACAACCCATGCAAGCACCAAATCCACAACCCATTCGTTCTTCAAAACTATACTGACCACTTGTAGTTGCGACTGATTCAATCGCCTTAAACATTGGCATTGGACCACAAGTGTAAAAATAAGAATAATCAGTATCTTTAAGTGCGTCAGTTACAAAACCTTTAATGCCATAAGAACCATCAACTGTTGTAACTTTAACATCAGCACCAAGTTGTTTGAATTCATTTTCATAAAAGATTTCGTCTTTCTTGTTAAATCCAAGAATTACTGTTACGCTTTTACCTTCTGTAATGAGTTTTTTACATAGATTATACATTGGTGGTACGCCAACGCCACCACCGATAAGCACTGGCTTGTCCAGAGATTTTGTTGTATCAAAACCGTTACCAAGTCCGCAAAGAACATCAAGTTTATCACCCGTATTCATTTTGCTCATAACCTCAGTACCTTCACCAACAACTTTATAAATGATTGTTATTGTCTCATTGTCATAATCACAGATTGAAATTGGTCTGCGAAGATAAAATCCATCAAGTTTGATATTTATAAACTGGCCAGATGCTGTAATTGAAGAAGTATCACCATTAAGAATCATTTTATATATAGAATCCGTCAATGCTTCGTTACTACGGATTTCAAAAATACTCTGTTTCATAGTTTCTCCTTTAAATTGGTATTTAGGGGAACTGCACATATTCACCATAAGGGGAAGGTTAATCCTTCCCCCTATTTATATTATGCATCAATTGTTGAAATTGTAAGTGTAGTTTCTTCAAGAACATCAAGAAGAGTGTCTACAGTGTCAAGAGAAGTGAACATTGTCACATTGTACTCTGTTGCAACCTGACGAAGCTGAGCGCCGTCATTTGTGTTGTGTGAGCCAGGGTCTTTTGTGTTAATAAAGTAAGCAATATGTCCTTGACGTAAAGCGTCTGGGATTTCATTACTGCCTTCACTGATTTTAGCAAGAGCATGAGTACGAATACCGTTATTCTTAAGGAAATTAGCAGTACCTGCCGTAGCTTGAATATTGAAACCAAGCTTATAGAATCTTCTGATAAGAGGAAGTGCTTCTTCCTTATCTTTATCAGCGATAGTGCAGAATACTGTACCGTAATTTTGAAGGTGCATACCTGATGCCTGAAGTGCTTTATAAACCGCACGAGTTCTTGTACGGTCATATCCGATTGCTTCACCAGTAGATTTCATTTCAGGTGAAAGATAAGCGTCAAGACCACGAATCTTATTAAATGAGAATACTGGAGCTTTAACATACCAGCGTTCTTTTTCATCTGGATAAATATCAAAGAAGCCCTGTTCTTTAAGACTCTTGCCGAGAATAACTTCAGTAGCAATATCGGCAAGCGAATACCCTGTTGCCTTTGAAAGGAATGGCACTGTTCGTGATGAACGTGGATTAACTTCAATAATATAAACATCGTCGTGCTCATCAACTATAAACTGAATATTGAAAAGACCTACAATACCAATACCAAGACCGAGTTTCTTTGCGTATTGAAGAATTATGCCCTTGACTTTGTTTGAAATTGAGAATGGAGGATAAACTGAAATTGAGTCACCTGAGTGAACGCCTGTACGTTCAACAAGTTCCATAATACCAGGAACAAACACATCTCTGCCGTCGCAGATTGCGTCGATTTCAACTTCACGACCTTGAATATATTTATCAACAAGAACTGGTTTATCTTCATCAATTTCAACAGCAGTTTTAAGGTAATGACGAAGTTGTTCTTCATTTGCAACAATTTGCATTGCACGTCCACCAAGAACGAATGAAGGACGAACAAGAACAGGATAACCGATTTCAGCAGCTGCTGCGATACCATCTTCCATATTTGTTACGGCTTTACCCTTAGCACGAGGAATATTAAGTTCATTAAGAAGGTTTTCAAATGCATTTCTATCTTCTGCGCGGTCAATAGCAGCACAATCAGTACCAATAATTTTAACACCACGGTCATGAAGAGGTTGTGCAAGGTTAATAGCTGTTTGACCACCAAGTGAAGCTATAACACCTTCTGGCTTTTCAAACTCTACGATATTCATAACATCTTCAGGAGTAAGTGGCTCAAAATAAAGTTTATCAGCAGTTGTATAGTCAGTTGAAACAGTTTCAGGGTTATTATTGATAATAATTGCCTCATAACCTGCATTTTTGATTGTCATAACTGCATGAACTGTTGAGTAATCAAATTCAACACCCTGACCGATACGGATAGGACCTGCACCAAGAACGATAATTTTTTTCTTATCAGTTAAGCGTGAAGCATTTTCACCTGTATATGAAGAATAGAAGTAAGGAATATACGCACCGGTATGGCAAGTGTCAACCATTTTGAACACAGGGAAAAGGTTGTTTTCCTTACGCATATTATAAACATCCATCTCATTACAATTCCAGAGACGTGCGATATATTTATCGCTAAAGCCCATCTTTTTAGCTGCCGTAAGAGTTGTAACATCTTTATTAACACGAAGAGTTTCTTCCATATCAATAATATTTTTGATTGCCTCAAGGAAATATGGAGTAATCATTGTGATTTCATGAATCTTTTCAAGAGAAACACCATGATAGATGAGTTCTGCAATAGCAAAGATGTTGTCAGAACGGAATTCTGTGATATAGTCAAGAAGTTCTTCAACACTCATGTTGTCAAACTTTGAGAGATAAAGGTGCTTAGCACCGATTTCAAGAGAACGAATACCTTTAAGAAGAGCTTCTTCAAGATTAGAACCGATACCCATGATTTCGCCTGTTGCCTTCATCTGAGTACCAAGCTTATTGGTAGCGGAAGCAAACTTATCAAATGGGAAACGTGGTAATTTAGCAATAACATAGTCAAGTTTTGGCTCAAAAGCAGCATTTGTGTTTGCAATCTGAATATCTTCAAGAGCCATACCTACAGCAATTTTTGCGGTAACTCGAGCAATAGGATAACCTGATGCCTTTGATGCAAGTGCTGAAGAACGAGAAACTCTAGGGTTAACTTCAATAAGATAATATTCTGAAGAATTAGGATTGAGAGCGAACTGAACATTACAACCGCCTTCAATCTTAAGCTCCTTGATAAGCTTGATAGCTGAATCGTTGAGCATCTTTTCGTCTTCTTTACTAAGTGTCATAATTGGAGCTACAACGCATGAGTCACCTGTATGAACACCAACAGGGTCAATATTTTCCATGCCACAGATAGTAATAGCGTGGTCATTTGAATCACGCATAACTTCGAACTCAATTTCTTTATAACCCTTTACAGACTTTTCAATAAGAACCTGATGAACAGGAGAAAGGTTAAATGCATTAACACCGATTTCCATAAGTTCTTCATCATTGTAAGCAAAGCCACCGCCTGTACCACCAAGAGTGAATGCAGGGCGAAGAACAACAGGATAACCGATACGGTTTGCAGCTTCTTTTGCTTCTTCTAAAGAGTAAGTAATCTCTGAAGGAATAACAGGTTCACCGATAGATTCGCAAAGTTCTTTAAACATTTCACGGTCTTCTGCACGCTCAATAGAAGCGCTTGAAGTACCAAGAAGTTCAACACAACATTCTTTAAGAATACCTTTTTTCTCAAGCTGCATAGCAAGGTTAAGACCTGTCTGACCGCCGATACCAGGAATGATAGCATCAGGACGCTCGTGACGAATAATCTTTGCAACGTATTCGAGTGTCAAAGGTTCCATATATACCTTATCAGCGATAATAGTGTCAGTCATAATAGTTGCAGGGTTAGAGTTGCAAAGGACAACTTCATAGCCCTCTTCTTTAAGTGCAAGGCATGCCTGAGTACCTGCGTAGTCAAATTCAGCAGCTTGTCCAATAACAATAGGACCAGAGCCGATAATAAGAATCTTTTTGATATCTGTTCTTTTTGCCATTAATTGTTTCCTCCAATATTCTTATAATCTATATTAAATCATTTGATGGATTTACTTTTTATAAACAAGTTTTCCGTTGCATACGGTAGCAAGACAACGCCCATTAACTTTCCAACCCTCAAAAGGTGTTGCTTTACCAAGTGATAAAAATTCTGAAGAGTCCACAGTGTATTCTTCTTCAAGGTCCCAAATAGAGTAGTCACAACCAAGTGGGATGTCGAAACGTTCTCTTGGATTAATAACCATAAGTTCTACAAGGCGATCCATGGTAATAACACCAGATTTTACAAGGTAGGTATACATAATCGGGAACGCTGTTTCAATACCAACTACACCAAAAGCACTATTCTCAAGACCTTTTGATTTTTCTTCAGCAGAGTGTGGCGCATGGTCGGTAGCAATCATATCAATTGTACCATCGATAATACCCTCAATAAGAGCATCGCGGTCCTCTTTGCTTCTTAAAGGTGGATTCATTTTAAATCTACCATTCTCCTGAAGCATTGAGTCATCCATGACAAGATAATGTGGTCCTGTTTCACAGGTTATATCTACACCCTCGGCTTTTGCCTTACGAATAAGCTCTACACTTTCTTTAGTAGAAATGTGGCAAACATGATACTTAACGCCAATTTCTTTAACTAGTTCAATATCTCTTGCAATCTGAGCCCATTCACTTTCGGAACAAATTCCACGATGACCGTGTTGGGCGGCATAAGCGCCATCGTGAATATAACCACCACGAAGAAGCTTGTTGACTTCACAATGAGCGACAATAGGTTTATTTAACGCCTTTGCCCTTTTCATTGCTTCGCGCATCATTTCTTCTGACTGTACTCCTCTGCCGTCATCTGAAAAACCGATAACATCTGGTGCCATACCATCAAGGTCTGATAATTCTTCACCTTTTTGACCAACTGTAATAGAACCATAAGGGTACACATGAATACAAGCTGTATCTTCAATTATATCTCTTTGAATTTTTAAATGTTCTGTACTATCTGGTACAGGATTTAAGTTTGGCATAGTACATACTGCAGTATAGCCCCCCCTTGCAGATGCACGACTTCCTGAAGCAATGGTTTCTTTATAAAAAAAACCTGGCTCTCTGAAATGCACATGTACATCACAGAAACCAGGAAAAACTACACAACGTGAAAAATCAATATCAGAAAAGTCAAAATTAGAGACAGAAATACCAATACCGTCAACAAAATCAGTACCCAAAGAAGCAGAAATAATTTTTTGTTTTATATTGGTAATCATAACGTTCTCCTTTCTGCTTAAAAAAGGTCTTGCTCAATGATAATAGCAAGACGGGTAGATTGCACAGCAAATATTAGGCACTAACCTTTGTAATTATATCATAGAGCAAATAAACTTGTCAACAAAAAATCGGCAATAATATGATTAATAATCCCATTTTTTTATGTAAAAAAATCAAATGCTCGATACCAGAAAAAAGTGGAGTATTTCTACCCCACTTTTTGTTGAAATTAATAGTTATTTGCTTTTTCCATAAAATATGCCTGTGGATGAGCACATACGGGGCACATTTCAGGTGCTTTTTTACCAATATGAACATGACCACAGTTTGAGCAAATCCAAACAATATCATTGTCTTTTGAGAATACTACGCCACCGTCAATGTTAGCAAGTAACTTTTTATATCTTTCTTCATGCTCTTTTTCAATTTTAGCAACCATTTCAAAGAGTGCAGCAATATGGTCAAAGCCCTCTTCTTTTGCAACTACTGCAAATTCAGCGTACATTTCTGTCCATTCATAATTTTCGCCTTCTGCAGCGTCTTTAAGGTTTTCAACAGTTGTAGGAATACCGCCATCATGAAGAAGTTTAAACCAAATTTTTGCGTGTTCTTTTTCATTATTAGCTGTTTCTTCAAAAATCTGTGCTATTTGTACATATCCATCTTTTTTAGCTTTAGATGCATAATATGAATATTTGTTTCTTGCCTGTGACTCACCTGCAAAAGCAGTCATGAGATTTGCTTCTGTTCTTGAACCTTTAAGTTCCATTAAAATCACTCCTTGATTAATTTATAATATTATTTTACCATATTTTTCAAAAAAATACAACAATACTAGAAAAAATTTTTAAAATAAGTTATAATAATTACGAGGTGTAAAATATGGGAAGAATAACAATTGAACCAATCGGCTACATAGAAAATGATTATAAAGAAAAATTTGGTATTCCGCGACAAAGCGGACTTACGGAAAACGTTGTTTCAAAAATTACTTTTGTAGAGGATTATCAAGACCCCGATTTTTTTAGAGAAATTGAAAAATTCACTCACTTATGGTTAATTTGGTATTTTTCTGAAATAGATAAAAAAGAAATTAAGGCAACAGTAAGACCACCAAAACTTGGAGGAAATAAGCGTGTAGGTGTATTTGCATCTCGCTCGCCGTTCAGACCAAACAGAATAGGAATATCTAGTGTAAAGTTAATCCAAACAGAGTTTAACTACAAAGAAGGTAAATCCATTTTTGTTTCAGGTGCAGATTTAATGAACGGTACACCTATTATTGACATTAAACCATATTTACCATATACAGACAGTCGACCTGATGCGTCAAACGGATTTGCATTAGATGATGTAAACGGTTTGCTTGAAGTAAAATGTAGTGATGAAATATTAAGTAAAATCCCATTTGATTTAGCTGATGGATTACTTGAAACATTAAAGCATGACCCACGACCTTCATACCAAAACGATAAAGATAGAATTTACGGTATGAGTTATGGTGATTTACAAGTTAAATTCAAGGTCGATGGCAATGAACTTGAAATAGTTGAAATAAAATAATATTAAACTAAATAAAACAAGCACACCAATCAGGTGTGCTTGTTTTATCATAATTCAATCTTTCTGTCTTTAAAGTAATATTCTCTATCGTGCTCATTGATTTCGCGTAATACTCTGCAAGGGTTACCAACTGCTACTACATTTGCGGGAATATCTTTTGTTACAATACTACCAGCGCCAATTACAGTGTTATCACCGATTGTTACACCCGGTAAAACGATAACTCCTGCACCAAGCCAACAGTTTTTACCGATATGCACAGGCATATTATACTGATAAGCAAGTGGTCTGAGTTCAGGTAAAATTGGATGACCAGCAGTTGCTAAAACAACATTAGGACCAAGCATTGTATAATCGCCAACATAAATATGAGTATCATCAACAAGATTTAAATTGAAATTAGCATAAACCCCTTTACCAAATTGAACAAACCGTCCTGCCCAATTTGCGTGTAATGGTGGTTCTATATAGCAGTCCTCACCTATTTCTGCAAACATATTTTTAAGCATTTTTGTTCTTTTGGGGAGTTCTGACGGTCTTGTTGCATTAAAGTCATATAACTTATCGAGATATGTAAGCTGTTCGTTAAATAAATCTTCATCCATTGAAAGATACAAATCTCCGCTATGCATTTTTTCGCGAATGTCCATAAATTTCTCCTTATTTAATACTGAAGTTTTCGCAATCAATTATTTTCTTAAATTTGCGATATGTTTTTTCTCGCGGTTGAATGTTAATATTTTCTAAACTGATATTTTTTGCATGTCTTACAAATACTCCGTATGCATTTATGTTTCTAAAACGATTGCATTCGGGGTATTCTTTTTCTTGTTCAGGAATCTTAAATCTGAAATCAAAATAATCCTTACCATTGGCATATCTTAAATCAAAATTTTTAAGACTTACATCATAAATTTTCTGATTAGGAATTCCCATAATCATAATCGGTATTTCAATGTTTTCTGCCTTAATATTTTTAATGAAAATGTTAGCAATTTCTCCCCTGCCATCTAATTCCGGCTTATTGTCACCATTACGATTACAAAGTCGAATGAACAACGGACAAGCCATTGAATCCATCTCAATGTTTGAAATATTTACATTATTAACTTTTGCACCATCACAAGATTCTATAGATATTCCGCTTACCCCTGCAGGGTAAATGTCTGTAAGATAGAATTTACAATTCTCAACTGTAACGTCACTTATATCTAAAGAAGTTTCTGTACCGATTTTGAATGCATTTGTACAAGAAATAACCTCACAATCGTGAATGTAAATATTGCTCATTCCACGCTTACAAGCAACATCAAGATTATTCTTTATTCTAAGTCCATCATCACCAGATGTAGCAACACTCATGTTATTTTTAAGTGCTATACCATCATCTGCGGTAGAAATAAAACAATTTTTAATAATTACATTTGACGAGCCACAAATATCAATTCCATCAGTATTTGCTACATGACGGTTGTTATTGATAACTACATTTGAAATATTAACATCATTAGAAGAGTTAACATTAACAGTCCACATCGCAGCGTTTTCAAGTACTAAGTTGTAAAGTTTGATTCTGTTGCAATTCTTCAATAATACTAAATAACCATATTTGCTTTTATGAGGAAAACGAATTCTTTTTCTGTATTCTTGACGCAAATCCCACACATCAAGAGTTTTAGCGAATGGATTAGTTTTTGGCGGTAAATGAGGTGCTAAAGAGAAAAAGTTTCCTTCACCGCAGACTTTACCGGGACCAATAATACCAATATACTCACAATTATCTGCATATATCAAGGCATTTTCAGTATAATCATCAGTATTATGCGAGGCCACAATAGAAGAATCTTTTTCGATATACAACACTACGTTGCTTTTTAGATATACAGTACCGCTTACATAAGCACCACCATCAACTACAACTATGCCACCGCCATTATTACTACACATTTCAATTGCACTGTTAATATAAATCGAATTATTAGCATAATTAGGTCTCGCACCAAAATCACGGATAAACACCGCATCATCTAATGGTATTTGTACATGGGTATTTAAATATTTAGAATAAGGAATCTCAGTGAAAAAATCCCCGTCATATATATCAGAAAAGACTTCACCATCATAGATTTTGAAATCTTTTTGAAGTTTTGGAAAAAATGAACCAATATGATTTAAAATTCGTGACACATTATCACCTCAAAAGGTATTTTAGCATAATATTTTTCAAAATTAAAGATTAATCAAGTATTTTTTATATTGAAATTCATATTCTATTATGAAGCATTAATTTTGAGGTGATTTTATGTGTGGAATTGCAGGAGAAGTGTCATTTACAAACTCGATAATAGAAAACAAGGACTCATTCCTTAAAATGCAAAAAGTAATTGCTCCACGTGGGCCTGACCAGAACGGCATATATATAAACAATAATGTCGCACTTATTCATACACGACTTTGTGTAGTTGATATTGAAAATGGATTACAACCTATGACTGCAAAATATGGTGAAAAAGAATACACACTTGTATATAACGGTGAGTTATATAACACTGAAGAAATTAGAAAAGAATTAATTCAATGTGGACATAAATTTTTAGGACATTCTGACACTGAAGTAGTTTTAAAATCTTATATTCAATGGAAAGAGAACTGTGTTGACAAGTTTAATGGAATATTTGCTTTTACAGTTTGGGACAACGCAGAAAAAAGATTATTCTTTGCACGTGATAGAATAGGTGTAAAGCCATTTTTTTACACAGTAGTAAACAACTCTTTTATATTTGGCTCTGAAATTAAGGCATTATTAGAACATAAATATGTAAGTCCTGAAATTGATGAAAATTCTATAGCTGAAATTATGTTTTTAGGTCCCGGAAGTACACCCGGTTGTGGTGTGTTCAAAAACATAAAAGAGTTAAAACCCGCTAGTTGTGGTTATTATTCAAAAAGTGGTATAAAAGTTATTAAATACTGGACATTAAAAGACCGTGAACATACAGATAGTTTTGAACAGACAGTTGAAAAAGTTCGGGAACTTGTAATTGATTCTGTTACAAGACAGTTAGTTTCTGATGTTCCTGTAGGCACATTTCTTTCTGGCGGACTTGATTCAAGTATAATCTCTTCAATTGCTAATTCGCATTTTAATAAACAAAATAAAAAATTAAAGACTTTTTCTGTAACATACAAAGATAATGATAAGTATTTTAAATCAAGCAAATTCCAACCAAATAGCGATACCGAATACATCAAAAAAATGGTTGAATATCTTGGTTGTGAACACCATTTGATTACTCTTGACAACAAAGACCTTGCGAACGCATTATATCAAGCAGTAGATGCCCGTGATTTACCTGGAATGAGCGATGTAGATTCATCATTATTGTTATTTTGTAAAGAAATTAAAAAACATTGTACAGTTGCATTATCAGGTGAATGTGCTGATGAAATTTTTGGCGGATACCCTTGGTACAGAGATAAAGATATACGCGCAATAAACGGCTTCCCATGGGCACAATCAACACAATACAGAAAATCTTTTCTACGAGATGATATTAAAGTTCCTGATGCGGAAAACTACGTGTATTCAAGATACAAAGACACATTAATAAACACATCAAAAATTCAAGGTATTTCACCTATAGAATCACGAATGAAAGAAATGATGAAACTAAATCTTGATTGGTTTATGCAGACTCTTCTTGACAGAAAAGACAGAATGAGTATGTATAATGCATTAGAAGTCCGTGTGCCCTTCTGTGATTATCGAATTGCAGAATATTTATATTCCGTACCTTGGGAGTATAAAGACTATAAATCATATGAAAAAGGATTGTTACGTGAAGCAGTAAAAGGTATTTTGCCTAATGAGGTACTATGGCGTAAAAAGAGTCCATACCCTAAAACTCATAATCCTGAATATCTTAGCATTGTTTCAGATATGCTTAAGGAAGTCATAAATGACTCAACATCGCCAATTTTTGAATTCATAAAAAAGAGTGAATTAGAGAAACTAATAACAACAGAAAAACACGAGCCGTGGTATGGGCAATTGATGACAACACCACAAACGATTGCTTACTTTATACAAATTAACTATTGGCTCAAGAAATATAAAATTATAATAAAATAAAGGATGAACAATTTGAAAAATACGGATTTGAAAAAAATTGCTCTTGTTGGCACTGGATTTGTTGGAATGAGTTTCGCGTATGCACTGATGAACAGTGGTGAGTGTGACCAACTTGTGCTTATAGACATAAACAAAGTAAAGGCACACGGCGAAGCAATGGATATGAATCACGGACTCCCTTTTGCTAAAAGAAATATGTTGATTTTTGATGGTGAATACTGTGATTGCTGCGATGCTGATATAGTTGTAATCGCCGCAGGTGTAGCACAAAAAGATGGCGAAGGACGAATTGCACTGCTGAAAAGAAATTACGAAGTGTTCAAATCAATTATCGACCCAATTATCAAAAGCGGTTTTGAAGGAATATTCCTTGTAGCAACAAATCCAGTCGATATTATGACAAAAATTACACTTGAATTATCTGGATTTGACCCAAAAAGAGTTATAGGAAGCGGCACAACTTTAGATACTGCACGACTCAGATATCTTCTTGGAGATTATTTTTCTATAGACCCTAGAAATGTCCATGCTTATGTAATTGGTGAACATGGTGACAGTGAAATTGTTCCTTGGTCACAAGCGTACGTAACAACAAAAAAAGTATATGACATAGTGGATTCATCAAACGGAAGATTCAAATTTGAAGACTTATATAATATCAGTAAAAATGTTACTGAAGCGGCACAAGAAATTATTCGTGCAAAATCCGCAACCTATTATGGTATTGGAATGGCGCTAGTAAGAATTGTAAGAGCAATTTTCGGTGACGAAAAAAGTGCATTAACAGTATCAGTCATGCTAAATGGTGAGTATGGAATAGATGGAGTATATGCAGGATTACCTGCAATAATTGGCAGAAATGGTGTAGAAGAAATTATTGTTCTTGACTTAAAAGAAAGCGAAAGAAATGCATTTATTGACTCTTGTAACTTTTTGAAAAAAACTGCAGAAGATATTGGATTCTAAAGTAAAAAGCCACTCTTAGAGTGGCTTTTACATTTTTTCATATTTACTTATTCTGTCACGGATTTCATCTTTGAAAATAAATCTGTAACCATTATTTTCTAACAACTGGTCATTCATCATTAACTCGCCAAGTCCGCTTATTTTTGCGAGTCGTGGCTCATCTATAATGTTACATCTTATATCTAATTCAGATTCTATTCTTTTAGCCATGTCAAAAATCAGTCCCCCACCACCACAAAGTAAAATTCCGTGGTCAGCAGCATCAGCTAAAAGTTCTGGTAAAAATTCTGAAATTCCAGAATGAATATCACGAACAAGCATATTAATTTGCTCATCAACATAAGGGTACACTTCGTTTGAAGTAATCTCAAATGAAATTGGCATTTCGTCAAGATTACTCTTGCCTGAAACCATTAATGCAGTTTCACATTCGCGTTTTTGTGCAGACGATATTTTATATTTAATTTCTCTTGCAGTATGAGGACCAATCAAAATATCTCGGTCACGTTTAAGATGCTTAATAATTGCTTTATCAATTTCGTCACTACCGCGTCTTATTGTTCCACTTGCAGCAATACCACCCATTGAAACAATTGCATATTCAGTAACTTGATGACCAATATCAAGCACCATTCGACCACCTATTTTATCAGGGGCTACACCACAACCAAAGGCAGAAGCCAGAATACCTTCAATCATACAAACTCTTCCAGCACCAGCAAGGGTAATTGCGTCAAGATATGTTTTCTTTTCGAGTGCAGAGATATCAGACAAAAGTGAAACAATAACATTTGGCTTATAAATTCTGTTACCACATACCCTTTGTAAGTAATAACGTAACATTCTCTCAGCAAGAACAAAGTCAGAAATAACGCCATTTCGGATTACTTTAACGACTTTGATATCGTCAACTGTTCTGCCATATACTGAATCGGCAGCTTTACCGAATGCAATAGGTTTGCCAGATTCAACCTCAACCGCAACAATTGACGGCTCATCAACAACCACGCCTTTGCCTTCTGCATAGATTTTAAGAGAGTTGGAACCGAAATCAATACCTATTTTCATGCCTTTCACTTTTGTCACCTCCTAATATAAACTTAAAAAGATTATTTTTTCTTGAATTGTTGTTTAAGTCGTAAATCTTTTGAAAGAATTGTTTTGCGAAGACGAATGTTAATTGGAGTTACTTCCATAAGTTCATCATCTTTAATGAATTCCATTGACTGTTCAAGACTTAAAACGGTGTGTGGAACAAGGCGTAATGCATCGTCAGAACCAGATGCACGAGTATTTGTAAGGTGCTTTGTTTTACAGATATTACATGTTAAATCTTCATTCTTTGCACACTCACCAACAATCATACCCTCATAAACTGGAACGCCAGGACCTATGAATAATCTACCTCTATCCTGTGTATTAAAGAGTCCGTACGCAGTACTTTCACCTGTTTCATGAGCAACAATTGAGCCGCGTTCACGGGTTTCAATTTCACCTTTGTATTCTTCATAGCCGGCAAAAAGATTATTCATAATACCATTACCATTTGTATCGGTCATAAATTCTGAACGATAGCCGATAAGTCCACGAGCAGGAATTCTGAATTCAAGATGAGTTGAGCCGCCTTCACGAGTACCCATATTTTCAAGTTCGCCACGCCTTGCGCCAATTTTCATCATAACAGCACCAACATATTCTTCTGGCACTTCGACAATGAGTAATTCCATTGGCTCTAAAAGTACGCCATTTTCAACTTTTGTAATTACCTTTGGACGTGACACCTGAAATTCATAACCCTGACGGCGCATAGTTTCAATAAGAATTGAAAGATGCAATTCGCCACGACCTGAAACCTTAAATGTGTCTGTAGAATCTGTTTCTTCAACTCGCATACTTACATTGGTTTCAACTTCTTTGAAGAGTCGGTCACGAAGATTGCGCGAAGTAACAAACTTACCTTCTTTTCCTGCAAAAGGGCTATCATTAACAATGAAATTCATTGAAAGAGTCGGCTCATCAATTTTAACGAAAGGTAATGGTTCAATGCAATCAGGTGAACAAATAGTTTCACCAATATTCAAATCAGTAATACCTGAAATACACACAATGTCACCAATCGCAGCAGATTCAACTTCAACTCTACGTAGTCCTTCAAACTGATACAAACGAGAAATACGAACATTTTCTTGTGTTCCGTCTGTTTTACAGAGAGTTACCATATCATTACGATTGATTCTTCCGCGTTCAACTCTGCCTACACCAATTCTACCTATATAGTCATCGTAATCAAGACTTGAGAAAAGAATCTGCAAAGGAGCATCAATATCACCTTTTGGCGCTTCTATATTCTCAATAATTGCATCGAAAAGTGGACGCATATCGCCTTCTCGAACACTCGGGTCTAGAGAAGAATAGCCATCTCTTGCAGAAGCGTAAACTACAGGGAATTCAATTTGTTCATCACTGGCACCTAACTCAATAAACAAATCGAGAACTTCGTCAATTACCTCATCAGGACGAGCACCGGGTCTGTCAATCTTATTTACTACAACTACAACTTTTTTGTTAAGTCCTAATGCTTTTTTTAGAACAAATCTTGTCTGTGGCATACAACCCTCAAAAGCATCTACAAGCAAGAGTACGCCGTCAACCATTGTAAGAATTCGTTCTACTTCTCCACCGAAATCAGCGTGCCCCGGTGTATCAACAATATTAATTTTAATATCTTTGTAATGCACTGAAGTATTTTTTGAAAGAATGGTAATTCCACGCTCTCTTTCAAGGTCATTTGAGTCCATAACTCTGTCCTGAACTACTTCGTTACTTCTAAAAATACCGCTCTGTTTCAACAATTCATCAACCATTGTTGTTTTACCATGGTCAACGTGAGCGATTATTGCAATATTTCTAATATCTTCTCTAGTTTTCAAGAAATTCACCTACAAATTCAATTTCGACAATATATTTTACCACTATAAGCTCATAAGTGCAAGAATAATTTAGCACTAAAATAAAGTCAAATATCTTTACAAATCAGTAAAAATGGGCTAAAATTTTAACATAAATTTTAGGAGTGATTATTTTGAATAATCAAATAACTTTAAAAGTAATTTCATCACTTAAAAAATTGTATCATAGCGACGGTGTTCCAAATGATGCTATATCACAATTTTCTATGCTTAAAAATGAGAAAAAGTCATTTCAAGTTATTGTAGAAAGTAAAAACGAATTTGATGCGGAGATTTTTATAAATTCCAATTTCACCGATACGCGAATTTACACAGTTGAGCACATAAAATCTGATTTTCCAATGAATAAAAAAGGCGTAGACGATTATTATAGGTTCAGTAGTGATGGGTATTATCCAGATTTGCTTTTGCCTATTGATAATAAAGTTAAAATCAAAAAGGGAATTAATGTATTCTGGATTGAAATTAATGCTGACGATAAAACAAACGGTAATAACATAGTTGAAATATGCATTAAAGAAAACCACGAAATTATTGCGAATACAACAATTAATATTGAAGTTATTGATTGCGAATTAGATTTCAAGGATTTTATTTATACAAACTGGTTTCATACTGACTGTTTAATGTCCCATTATAATTTTGAAGTATTTTCGGATGAATACTGGAGAGTTACAGAAAACTTTTTGAAAACTGCAAATGAATATGGCATGACTTGTGTTTTAACACCAATTTTCACTCCCCCATTAGATACGGAAATTGGTAAAGAAAGACCAACAGTACAATTAGTTGATGTGTCTGTTGACAAGGGCGTTTTTTCATTCAAATTTGATAAACTTACAAGATGGATTGAAATGTCAGAAAGATGCGGTATCAAATACTTTGAGATGGCACATTTCTACACTCAATGGGGTGCAAGACACGCTCCAAAAATTATGGCGACAGTTAATGGTGAATACAAAAAAATATTCGGTTGGGAAACTAATGCATCTTCAAAAGAATACAAAAACTTTTTAACCACGTTTTCTGTTGAGTTTAAAAAATATATCGAAAGCAAAAATCTTAAAGACAAAGTTTTTATTCACATAAGTGATGAGCCAAACTTTTCTATGCTTATTCCCTACGCTAAAGCATCAAAATTTATACATAAGTTATATAAGGGTTATAAAATTATTGATGCGTTGTCAGATGTTTGGTTTTACAAACTCGGAATTGTATCAAACCCTATTCCGTCAAATGACCACATACATAATTTTCTCGATAAAGGAAAGGATTTGTGGACTTATTACTGTAGTGCACAAAATAATAAATATGTTTCTAACAGATTTTTCTGTAACGATTCAATCCGCACACGCGTGATTGGTTATCAGATGTACAAATATAACATTAGGGGCTTTTTACACTGGGGTTATAATTTTTATTATACCCAACTATCAAAATCGCTTATAGACCCATATAAAGTAAGTGATGCTGGTGGAAAATTCCCATCAGGTGACAGTTACATTGTTTATCCTGCACAAGACGGTACACCATATCATTCAATAAGATTAAAAGTGTTTTTTGATGCTTTACAAGATATGGCAGCATTAAATACACTCGAAAAGTTGACTAATAAGCAAGAATGTCTTAATATAATAGAAGAAAACGGAAAACATTCGATAACTTTCTCTAACTACCCACATTCTGATGATTGGTTATTGAGCACAAGAGAAAAAGTAAATCAAAAAATTAAAGAAAATCTAAACTAACGGAGTATAAAAATGAGGAAATTTTTTAAGATTATAAAAAATTTCATAAAAGAAACAGATAAAATATTGCTTTTACTGTGTATTACCGCGTCTGCATTCGGTTGTGTAAGCGTATTGAGTGCGACATTATGGACTGTTGGTGACGGTGAAAAATTTTCGCGTGACTTTATAGTTATGTGTGGCGCTTGTATTGCGGGTATTGTAATCGCTATAATAATTTCACTTATCGACTATGAATTCATAATGAAAATGGCACCGTTTATAGGGCTGTTCTGTATTGGCATTATGCTTTTACTGTTTGCGGTTGGTGTTGGTCCTATTGAACGCCCCGACGCTAAAACATGGCTAAAAATCGGCTCAATTTTCTTTCAACCGTCGGAACTTGTAAAAATCGGTTTTATTATTACTTTTGGTGTTCACCTTGAAAAGCTCAAAGGTAACATTAATCATCCACTATCAATTTTACAATTAGGTGTTCATGCATTAGTGCCAACTCTTCTTGTTATGAAATCTGGCGATATGGGTTCAGCACTTGTATTCATTATAATTACAGTTGCTATGCTTTTTGTTGCAGGACTTCACTGGGGTTACTTTTTAAGTGGCGGATTATTAGTAGTTGCGGCACTACCACTTGCTTGGGTTTTTGTGCTTGATAACATTCAGAAAGAACGATTTTTAGCACTTGCTTACCCTGAGCTTTACCCTGATATTATTTATCAGCAAGAACGCGGTATGGCTGCAATCGGTGGTGGTGGAATTACAGGTCAAGGATTGTTCAATGGTTCACTTACACAAACACCTGATGCAATACCTGAAGCAGAAAACGATATGATTTTTACAGTTATCGGTGAAGAATTAGGTCTTGTTGGTACAGTACTTGCACTACTTTTACTTACATTCATTGTTATAAGAATAATCCGAACAGGCAGACACGACAACATTGGTAACACAAAAGTTATGTGTTACGGTGTTGCTGCAATGATTGCGGGACAAGTTATAATTAATGTAGGTATGTGTTTAATGCTGTTACCTGTCATTGGTATTACACTTCCATTTTTCAGTGCTGGTGGTTCATCAAACCTTTGTATTTATTTCTCAATCGGTTTGATTTTAAGTTTTTACAGATATAATCAACAAAGAGATTTAATACATGTAAGTCAACAAAATATTTACAATCCATTTTCCGAGATATAAAAAGAGGTCGCGGTTGCGACCTCTTAATTTTATACTTTTTTAACAGCACCCATATTTGCCATAATTTTTTTCGTTCCGACTTTTTCAAAAGCGATTTCCATAAGTACATCATTACCCATAGGTTTAAGTGAAACAATCATACCCTGACCAAATACGCGATGGGTTACTTGCTCACCTACCATAAATGAATCGCTTGATTTCTTTGGTTGACTACCAAATCCAGCACCAAACCCATTTGTGTTTTGTTTCTTGGTATTTGCAACAGGTTTACGTTCAACAGGAGTTTTTGACTTAGTCAATAATTCGCAACATTCTTTTGGTAACTCGTCTAAAAATACTGATGGACGATTATATTTAGTTGAGCCAAAAAGCATTCTTGAACGAGCATTAAGAAGATAAAGTTTCTGCTTTGCACGGGTAATTCCCACATAAGCCAAACGTCTTTCTTCTTGAATTTCAACTGGGTCATACATAGATTGATAACCTGGGAAAATGCCTTCTTCCAAACCCGGAATGAAAACCACAGGAAATTCAAGACCTTTAGAAGCGTGAAGTGTCATAAGTACCACTGTATCAGCATCTGCATTATAATTGTCAATATCTGTCATCAATGCAACTTCTTCAAGGAAATCTGAAAGTTCCGCATCAGGATTTTCATCTTTATATCTTATTAAGTTGTTATTAAGTTCATCTAAGTTCTGTAATCTTTCTTCGCCTTTTTCTTTATCTGCCATTGTCTTTGCTTTGTAACCAGTTTCATCAAGTAAAGAAATGAAAACAGACGACATGGATTCTCTTGTTAAAAGGTCTGCAAAGCTTTCAATCATTTGTGTAAAAGCAATAAGTTTATCAGAACCACGTTTTAATTTTTCATATTCGTTTGATGTTTTAAATACTTCAAAAATACTAATTCCTAATGTATCTGCAATCTCTTTTGCATTTGCAATAGTAGTGGGACCAATTCCACGCTTTGGTACATTAATAATACGCTCAAGTCGTACATTATCATCGTGATTAGCGATAACTGACAAATAGGCAATAGCATCTTTAATTTCCATACGGTCATAGAATTTGTGACCACCAATAATTCTATAAGGAATACCGCTACGAACTAATGCTCTTTCAACAGAGTTAGACATTGAGTTCATTCTATAAAGCACAGCAAAATCGCTGAATTTTCCTGTTGTGCCCATTTGTTTAATAATCTCATCGGCAATAAATTTACCCTCGGCATACTCATCATCTAGAGTATTAAGAACAATTTTGTCGCCCTCGCCGTTTGAAGTCCAAAGATTTTTTCCTTTTCGTTGCTCATTATGAGCGATTACCGCATTTGCACCGTCAAGAATATTCTGTGTTGAGCGGTAATTCTGTTCAAGACGAATTGTTTGTGCATTTCTAAAATTGTTTTCAAAACTCAAAATATTTTCAATTGTAGCGCCACGGAATTTATAAATACTTTGGTCATCATCACCAACAACACATATATTATTGTAACCTTCTGACAAGAGTTTTGTAAGAACAAATTGAGCGTGGTTTGTGTCCTGATACTCGTCAACAAGCACATATTTGAACTTATTCTGATAATATTCTCTTACATCGTCATTTTCTTTCAAAAGTTTAACTGTATAGTAAATTATATCGTCAAAATCCATGGCATCAGCATTTTTAAGTAATTTCTGATACTTTGCATAACATTCACCGATATGTCTTTCACGATAATTACCATTGCCAAGATTCATAAACTCTTCAGGTGGCAAAAGCATATCTTTTGCATGACTGATTTCTGCAAGAATTGACTTGTGTGGTAAAAGCTTATCATCAATATCTAAAAGTCGCTGACAATCCTTTATAACGCGTTTACTATCATCAGTATCATAGATTGTAAAATGCTTTGAAAAACCTAATAATTCGGCATTTCTGCGCAAAATACGGACACATATTGAATGGAATGTACCAGCCCATATATCATTTGCACTTTCACCAATTCTAAGTACAAGTCGGTCTTTTAATTCATTGGCCGCTTTATTTGTAAATGTAAATGCAAGAATTTCCCAAGGCATAGGCGAATCGACAGATAAAACGCGCTTAATATCGTCATAAACTGAATTGTCACCATTATAATAAGCATTCATTAAGTTAATTGTGTTTTCATCAACCCTTGCATTAACTTCACTTGAACCAAATGCTCTACCGAATTTCATAAGGTTTGCAATTCTGTTTACAAGTACAGTTGTTTTACCGCTACCTGCACCAGCAAGAATTAAAAGCGGTCCGTCAACTGATAAGACCGCTTTCAACTGCATATTATTCATTCTGTTAAATTCTTTTTTAATAATATTATCTCTTAACTCACAGATTTGTGAATACATTATTTATTCTCCTAATCAAAAATACTGTTTCCGTTACTATCAATACCAACAATTAAAGGAAATCTGTCAAATACAAGTTTTTTTACAGATTCGCAACCTAAATCATTAAAAGCAATTACCTCACAACTTATGATATGTTTTGAAGCAAGCGCCCCTGCCCCACCTGTTGCACAGAAATAAACTGCTTTATTTCGTATAATCGCATCAATTACTTCTTTTGAGCGTGGACCTTTACCAATCATACCTTTTAATCCACAATCAAGAAATTCAGGTGCAAATTTATCCATTCGACTTGAAGTTGTAGGACCACAACTGCCTATTGCAAGACCTTCAGGTGTCGGTGTAGGCCCTGCATAGTAAATCAATGCGTTATTCAAATCAAATGGTAAAACTTCGCCATTATCAAGCATTGATTTAATTCTTTTATGAGCAGCGTCACGAGCGGTATAAACTACACCTGACAAATAAACACGGTCACCCGCTTTGATTTTATCTGCATATTCAGTTAACTGAGTTGAATCAAATGAATATTCGGGCATAATTAACCTTCTTTTACCTCGTCGCCAAAATCGACATGTTCACTATATGAAATTACTGTGAAATTAGTGTCATCATTATCAAAATCAAAATTATGTTCTTCAATACCTGTCAAATCAGTATGAAGATTAAGAAGCGTTGATGCAGATGTGTTAAGTTTTGTGCCAAGAGCATAAACATCTTTATGTAACTGCTCAAGTGAAGAGTTGAATTTCTTTGAAATAGCATCAACATCTTTAAGAAGTTGTTCAATTTCATTTGCTTCACGCTTAACATCCTGCGATGCAATTGCGCCAATATCTTTTGCCTTTGCTTTTGCGCTATCGACAAGGTCATCAGAATAACGACGTGCATCAATATAAGCCGCACCAATCTGTTTTTCTGCACGACGAAGTTTTTCACTTTTTTCGTCATATTCTGCAATCTTTTCGCCATATTTCTTGTTTTCAGCAAGAGCAAGTTCAAGTTTAACAGTTAAATCAGAAACTTCTTTTTCTTTTTCATTAAGTTTATCATTAACCTGTAAAAGATTATCAAGTTTAATCTCTAACTCATCAATCTTTCGCTTTAATTCAAGAGATTCTTCACGCTTTGCATCAAGCGAAGCTTTAACATCTGCAGTTTCGGTTTGTAATTGTTCAACATATGCGAGAACATCAGACTTTTTGAAACCACCGAACAATGTAGTTTTCATTACAGTAAATTCATTACTCATAGTTTTTACCTCTTACGTAAAATATCAATTTATTTTAACAGATTTTTTTAAATAAAACAACACTTATTACAAATTTTATCGAATAATATAAAAAGGAATAGACAATCAATGAAATTAGTTGTAAAATATATTTATTGGAGGAATGCTTTATGAAAAAAGGAACTAAAAAAGTTTTGAAAACAGCAGGAATTGTTGGAGCAACTGCGGCAACAACGTATTTTTTACTCGGCAATTTCTTCTATTATGTAACACTTACTAAAAAAGGACTTGAAAATCCTTTTGTAGCAAAAATAGCAAGCGGTAACGGTAAAAAAGATGAAGAAAGATTACGTTTAGATGCAATAAAAGAAACAGGTAAAGATTGGTTTTCAGATATACCAAAAGAAAAACTTGCAATCAAGTCTTCAAATTCTGATAAAATTCTTCATGCTGATTATATTTTTCCAGAGAAACCTAGTGATGTATATGTAATTGTAATTCACGGTTACACATCAAGTCCAGCAGGAATGGGAATGTATGTTAAAAAGTATCACGAATTGGGCTATAACGTTATTGCACCAAGTCTTAATGGCCATGCCGACAGTGAATCATCTGTAATTACCATGGGGTGGAAAGACCGTTTTGATGTTATTGATTGGGTGAACTTTGTAGCAGAAAACTATCCAGAAAGCAAAATAGTACTTCATGGTGAATCAATGGGGTCTGCAACAACGATGATGGCAACCGGCGAATCATTACCTGAAAATGTAAAAGTAGCAATTGCAGATTGCGGCTTTACATCTGTATGGGATATTTTTAGCAACAAGATAAAGAACAATTTCAAAATGCACGAATTCCCTACTCTTTATTCAGCAAATATGGTTAACAAATTGTATTCAGGTTTTGATTTCAAAGAAGCATCTGCAGTTGAACAATTAAAGAAATCAAAAACACCTACAATTTTTATTCATGGTGATAAAGATACTTTTGTACCATACGAAATGCTTGATAAAGTTTATGAAGCGTGCGCCAGTGACAAAGAAAAAGTTACTATCGAAAATTCACCACACGCTCGAAACGCTTGTGTTAACCCTGAACTTTATTGGAACTCAATCACAAACTTTATTAATAAGTACATATAAACAAAACTGCCTACTTTTTTGTAGGCAGTTTTTATTTAGAGTATTTTTTTGAGATATTGTCCAGTATAAGATTTTTTACATTTAGCAACTTCTTCAGGAGTGCCACATGTGACAATCTTGCCGCCCTTGTCACCGCCTTCGGGACCTAAATCAATAATATAATCAGCTGTCTTGATAACATCGAGATTATGTTCGATTACAATAACCGTATTGCCATTTTCAACAAGTTTCTGCAATACCTCAATAAGCTTATGCACATCGGCACTGTGAAGCCCTGTAGTCGGCTCATCAAGAATATAAACAGTTTTACCTGTTGAGCGTTTAGAGAGCTCTGTAGAGAGTTTTACACGTTGTGCCTCACCGCCAGACAGAGTTGTTGCAGACTGCCCGAGTTTAATATAACCAAGTCCAACGTCGTAAAGTGTCTGAAGTTTTCTCTTGATTTTCGGAATACTACCGAAGAATTCAAGCGCTTCTTCAACAGTCATTTCAAGAACATCAAAAATACTTTTACCTTTATATTTTACTTCAAGAGTTTCGCGGTTGTATCTTGCACCTTTACAAACCTCACAAGGTACATAAACATCGGCAAGAAAATGCATTTCAATTTTAACTATACCATCACCTTGACACGCTTCACAACGACCACCCTTAACATTGAAAGAAAATCTACCTGAATTATAGCCACGGATTTTCGCATCTTGAGTTTGTGCAAAAAGTTCGCGTATGTCGGTAAACACACCAGTATATGTTGCAGGGTTAGAACGAGGAGTTCTGCCAATTGGTGACTGGTCAATATCAATTACTTTATCAAGATATTCAAGACCTAAAATATCATTAAATTTGCCTACTGATTTTTTAGCGCCATTTAGTTCATTTGCAAGATTTTTATAAAGAATTTCATTAATAAGTGAAGATTTACCCGAGCCAGAAACACCTGTAATACAAGTGAAGCATCCAAGAGGAAAATCAACATCAATATTCTTAAGATTGTTCTCAGCCGCACCTTTAACAGTGAGAACATTTCCGTTGCCTTTTCTACGATTTTGCGGAACAGGAATTTTTCTTTTTCCCGAAAGATACATACCTGTGATTGATTCTTTGCAATCAATAATATCATCAACAGTACCTGCACAGACAACTTCACCGCCATGAACACCTGCACCCGGACCAATATCAACGATATAATCTGCGGCGCGCATTGTATCTTCGTCATGTTCAACAACAATGAGAGTATTACCTAAATCGCGAAGACGCTCTAAAGTACCAAGCAACTTATCGTTATCTCGTTGATGTAATCCAATACTTGGCTCATCAAGAATATAAACAACACCCATAAGCGATGAACCAATCTGTGTTGCAAGACGTATACGTTGGCTTTCACCACCTGAAAGTGTACCTGATGAACGTGAAAGTGTAAGATATTCGAGCCCCACACTTTTCAAGAAGTTAAGACGACTTTTAATCTCTTTAAGAATAGATTCTGCGATAAATTGTTCTTTTTCTGTTAAGTCAAGATTATTTACAAAATCAATTGCTTTAACTATAGACATATCACAGAATTCACTAATGTTTTTGGCCCCAACAGTAACAGAAAGAATTTCCGGCTTAAGACGAGTGCCGTTACAATCAGGACATTTACAAGCAGTCATTACCTGTTCAATTTCCCACCTAGCCCAATCACTTGTAGTTTCTTTATAACGACGCTCAAGATTATTAATTACACCTTCAAATTCTGACATATATGTTCCCGCACCATATAGTGTGGGTCTAGTCATTTTAAGTTTTGAATCTGTACCATAAAGAATTGCATTAACACCATCTTTTGAAATATCTTTTATAGGAGTTTTAAGTGTAAATCCATATTCTTTTCCAAGTGCAGTATAATACATTCCTGCAATTGATCCCTTTTCTGCTTTACCCCAACCACTTGCACAGATAGCACCATCAGCAATAGACAAATTTCTATTCGGTATTACAAGGTCTGGATTTACTTTCATAAATATACCTAAACCCGTACAAGTCTGGCAAGCACCATAAGGATTATTAAAAGAAAACATACGAGGTGAAAGTTCATCCATACTGATTCCATGTTCAGGACAAGCGTAATTAAGCGAGTACAGGTATTCTTTATCACCGATAACATCAATTATTACATTACCACCAGAATGCCCCGTTGTAGTTTCTATAGAATCAGCAAGTCGAGTTCTTATTCCCTCTTTAACTACTAGACGGTCAACTATAATCTCAATAGTATGTTTGTATGTTTTTTGAAGCTTCATATCTTCGTAAAGTTCTGTAACTTCACCATCAATTCTAGCTCTTACAAAGCCCGCTTTTAATGCATTAGCAAGTTCTTTTGCATGCTCACCTTTTTTACCACGAACAACTGGTGATAAAATTTGAAACTTTGTGCCCTCAGGTAAACTCATAATACTGTCAACAATTTGGTCAACAGTTTGTTGTTTGATTTCCCTACCGCAAACAGGACAATGAGGAATACCAATTCTAGCATATAAAAGTCGCAAATAGTCATAAATCTCCGTAACAGTACCAACTGTTGAACGGGGATTTTTTGATGTTGTTTTCTGGTCAATTGAAATTGCAGGAGAGAGCCCTTCAATTGACTCTACATTTGGTTTTTCCATCTGACCTAAGAACATTCTTGCATAAGATGATAAAGATTCAATATATCTTCTTTGACCCTCTGCATATATTGTATCGAAAGCCAATGACGATTTACCCGAACCCGAAAGACCTGTTAAAACGACAAGCTTATCTCTTGGAATTTCAACATCAATATTCTTAAGATTGTTCTCTTTTGCACCTTTAATAATAATTTTATCGTGTATCATTTATTTCTCCGATTTAAGTTTTTCAATTTTATCTCTTAAATATGCAGCGTGTTCAAATTCAAGAATTTTAGCAGCCGCTTTCATTTCTTCTGTAAGACGAATAATTAACTTTTGTTTTTCATCGCGACTCATACGTTTTTTACCCGATTTATCGCGACTTGAAATTTCAAGTATTTCACGAACGTCTTTAGTAATTGTCTGTGGAACAATACCGTGTTCTTCGTTATATGCAATCTGTTTATCTCGTCTGCGATATGTTTCTTCAATGGCTTTTTCCATTGATTTTGTAACTGTATCAGCATACATAATAACTTGTCCGTTAGCATTTCGAGCAGCACGACCAATAATCTGAACAAGTGAAGTCTCTGAACGTAAAAATCCTTCTTTATCAGCATCAAGAATTGCAATAAGTGAGACTTCAGGAATATCAAGACCTTCACGAAGAAGATTAATACCCACAAGCACATCAAATTCACCTAATCTTAAATCGCGAATTAACTCCATACGTTCAATAGTGTCAATATCATAATGCATATAGCGAACTTTTATTCCGTGCCCAGACAAATAATCAGTAAGATTTTCTGCCATTTTCTTTGTAAGAGTTGTTACAAGTACACGCTCATTTTTCTCAATACGAATATTAATTTCCGATATTAAATCGTCAATCTGACCTTCAGTACCGCGAACAGAAATTTCAGGGTCAAGAAGACCTGTTGGTCTAATAACTTGTTCTGCAACTTGAACGCTTTTTTCTGCTTCAAAAGGTCCCGGAGTTGCACTTACAAATATTTTTTGATGAGTTTTATCATAAAATTCGTCAAAAGTAAGTGGTCTATTATCATAAGCAGATGGCAAACGGAAACCAAAGTTAATTAAACTGTCTTTTCGTGAACAGTCACCACCATACATACCTCTAACTTGTGGCAAAGTTACATGAGATTCATCTACAAACAAAACATAGTCATCAGGAAAATAGTCTAACAAGGTAAATGGTGGCTCACCGGGTTTTCTCCCTGACATAATAGCAGAATAATTTTCAATACCCTTGCAAAATCCAGTTTCACGAAGCATTTCCATATCATACTCAGTTCTTTGACGAATACGTTGTGCTTCAATAAGTTTGCCTTGCTTTTCAAACTCAGCAACCTGCAATTCCATCTCATTATTAATTTTTTCAAGAGCTTCTTCCATTTTTTCAGGAGAAACAACATAATGTGATGCAGGGTAAATTGCTACATGAGAAACAACATTTTTAACCGCACCAGTAAGCGCATTAATTTCGCTTATTCTATCAATTTCATCTCCAAAAAATTCTACACGAATTGCAGTATCATTGGAATAAACAGGGAAAATCTCAACAATATCTCCCCTAACTCTGAATTTATTACGAATAAAGTTAATGTCATTACGCTCGTATTGAATTTCAACAAGTTTAGCGATTAAATCATCACGACTTTTCTCCATACCTGTTCGCAAAGAAATTACCATTGATTTATAGTCAATTGGGTCACCTAATGAGTAAATACACGAAACACTCGCAACTATAATTACATCGCGTCTTTCGGACAATGCAGATGTTGCGGAATGTCGTAATTTATCAATTTCATCGTTAATAGCAGAATCTTTCTCAATATAAGTATCAGTAGTAGCTATATATGCTTCTGGTTGATAATAGTCATAATATGAAACAAAATATTCAACTGCATTTTCAGGGAAAAACTCCTTGAATTCTGCACAAAGTTGTCCTGCAAGAGTTTTATTGTGTGCAAGAACTAAAGTAGGTCTATTAAGTTTTGCAATAATATTAGCCATGGTAAATGTTTTGCCGGAGCCCGTAACACCCAGCAAAGTTTGTTCTTTATAACCTTTATTGACACCATCAACAAGTTTTTCAATGGCTTGTGGTTGGTCGCCTGTCGGCTTATAATCACTTACTAACTTAAACATATAATACCTCTCGCACATTTGTTCTTATATTATACAACATAATAAAAACTTTATCAACATTATTAGTAAATTTATTGCATAAAAATCAAATAGAAAATGAATTTCAGGGGTAGTTTTTTATGATGAATTATATATGGATTGCAATTATATTCTTTTCTGTAATAACTTCAGTATTCAATGGTACTGCAAATGAACTTTCTAAAGGAATAATCACCAGCGGAAATACGGCAGTTGACTTGTGTTTTTCACTTTTAGGAACATTTTGTTTGTGGAATGGATTAATGAATATTGCAGAAAAATCCGGTCTATCAAAAACTTGTTCAAAACTTTTTACGCCAATACTCTGCCGTTTATTTAAGGGATTAAATAAAAATAGTGAGGCAATACTACCAATCTGCCTCAATATTACATCAAATTTATTGGGTTTATCAAATACCGCAACACCAATAGGAATAGAAGCAATAAAAAAACTTTCAAAGGAAAACATAGGCAAATCAACGCCAAGCAATAATATGGTTTTATTTGTAGTTATGAATTCTGCTGCATTGCGATTAATCCCAACAACTGTTGCTACAATTCGTGCAAACCACGAATCAACAAATCCACTAGAAATACTTACGCCGTCAATTATAACATCAATATGTGCATTAATTGTTGGTATTACAATGACAAAAATTCTTGAAAGGTTTTTTAAGCATGAGTAACATTTCAGCATATATTTTACCTATATTTATACTTATAATTATTGGATTTGGCGTATATAAAAAAATTGATGTTTTCGGTACATTTATAGATGGTGCAAAAAAAGGATTTGATGTATTCTTATCAATTCTCCCCTCTTTAACTGCATTATTTCTTGCAGTACAAATGCTAAAATCATCACAAGGTATTGAAATAATTACTAAAATACTTACACCTGTTGCAGATTTGCTTAAAATCCCCGCAGAAACACTTCCAATGTGCATACTGTCTCCAATTTCGGGTGGCGGGTCATTAAGTGTTTACGAATCAATTATAGGCGAATACGGGCCCGATTCATATATTGGTCGAGTTGCATCAGTTATGATGGGGTCTACGGAAACTACATTTTATGCAATAGCTGTGTACTATGGTGCAGTTGGAATAAAAAAAATACGACACACAGCAATTTGCTCACTGTGTGCCGATTTTACTAGTTTTATTTTAGCTGGAATAATCGTTAGATTATTTTTCTATAAGTGATACGCCACTCATTTCAGCAGGTATCTCGAGTCCCATAATGTCAAGCATTGTTGGTGATAAATCACAAAGTTTACCGCCTTCTGCTTTAAGTGCACATTCATAACCTACTACAACTAATGGAACTGGGTTTGTTGTATGAGCAGTGAATGGAGAGCCATCATCTTCATACATTTTATCTGCATTACCATGGTCAGCAGTAATAAGAATTACGCCGTCCATTTTCATAGTTGCATCTACAAGTTTGCCAACACATTCGTCAACTGCTTCAACTGCTTTAACAGCAGCATCAAAGATACCTGTATGACCAACCATATCGCAGTTAGCGTAGTTAAGAATTACAACATCATATTTACCGCTTAAAATCTGTTCACAAGCTGCCTCGCAAACCTCGTAAGCGCTCATTTCAGGTTTCAAGTCAAATGTTGAAATTTTTGGAGAGTCAATAAGAACTCTGTCTTCACCTGGATAAACTTTTTCTTCGCCGCCGTTATAGAAGAATGTTACGTGAGCATACTTCTGTGTTTCTGCAATACGAAGCTGTGTTTTACCAACTTTTGAAAGGTATTCACCCATTGTGTTTGTAAGTGCTTCTGGCTTATATGCAACATTTACATTAGGCATTTCAGCATCATACTGAGTCATACATACATAGTAAAGTGGGAAAAATTCTTTTCTTTCAAATCCTGTGAAATTAGGGTCAACAAAAGTTCTTGTAATTTCTCTTGCACGGTCAGGACGGAAATTGAAGAATATTACAGAGTCATTTGCAGAAATTGCATCTGCACCATTAACAACTGTTGGAATAACAAATTCGTCTGTAAGATATTTTCCATCTTCGTCAATTGTTTCATATGACTTCTTAACTGCTTCAAGAGCTGAGTCAGTTGCAATACCTTCACGGTTAACCATTGCATTGTAAGCCATACCAACTCTGTCCCACATATTGTCACGGTCCATAGCGTAAAATCTACCCATAACAGTAGCGATTTTACCAACGCCGATTTCTTGGAGTTTTGCTTCAAGTTCTGCTACAAAATCAACACCTGAACTTGGTGGAACATCACGGCCGTCAAGTAAAGCATGAACATATACTTTTTCGAGACCATTTTTCTTTGCAAGTTCAATAAGTGCATAAAGATGTGTATTGTGGCTATGAACACCACCATCTGAAAGAAGTCCAATCAAATGAAGAGCAGAATTGTTCTTTTTGCAATTCTCAATAGCACTTAAGAATGTATCATTCTCAAAGAAATCTCCATCCATAATTGACTTTGTGATTCGAGTCAGTTCCTGATAAACAACACGACCAGCACCAATGTTTGTGTGGCCAACTTCAGAGTTACCCATCTGACCATCAGGAAGACCAACATCCATACCTGATGCACCGATATAAGTCATTGGATTATTCTTAAAAATTTCATCAAGTCTTGGTGTTTTAGCCGCTGTGATTGCATTACCGTAATCACTTGGGTTAAACCCGAAACCATCCATAATACATAAAACTACAGGTTTTTTCATTTAATTCACCTTTAATTATTTTGATGCAGCAGCAACGATTTTTGAGAAATCAACTGCTTTAAGAGATGCGCCACCGATAAGACCGCCGTCAACGTTAACTTTAGCAACAAGTTCGTCAGCATTTGCAGCGTTCATTGAACCACCATACTGAACTGTAACTGTTTCAGCAACATCTGCACCATATGCTTCTGCGATTGCTTCACGAACATAGCCGTTACCTTCGTCTGCCTGGTCTGCAGTAGCAGTAACACCTGTACCGATAGCCCAAACCGGCTCGTAAGCGATGATTACGTCTTTAAGCTGCTCCTTTGTAACGTTTGTAAGAGCCATCTTTGTCTGGAACTTAAGAAGTGTTTCTGTGTAACCAAGTTCTCTCTGTTCAAGAGTTTCACCAACGCAGATAATTGCTTTAAGACCTGCATTGAGAGCTGCAAGTGAACGAAGGTTTACAGTTTGGTCTGTTTCACCAAAGTACTGTCTTCTTTCGCTATGACCGATTACAACGTATTCAACGCCTGCTTCTTTAAGCATATCTGCAGAAATTTCGCCTGTGTAAGCACCTGATGCTTTGAAGTGAACATTTTCTGCACCGATTTTAATATTTGAGCCCTTTGCTGCTTCAACTGCTGCAGGAATATCAATAAATGGTACGCAAAGTACTACATCGCAATCTGCACCTGCTACGAGAGGTTTCATCTCTTCAATAAGAGCTTTTGCCTGAGATGGTGTATTATTCATTTTCCAGTTACCAGCGATAACTGCTCTACGAAGTTCTTTTTTCATAATTTTATTACTCCTTATCATAAATTGTGGGAGAACCGCAAAGTTCTCCCATATAAATTATTAAAATTATTTCTCGTTAAGTGCTGCAATACCTGGAAGTTCTCTACCTTCAAGATATTCAAGAGATGCACCGCCACCTGTTGAGATGTGTGACATTTTATCTGCAAAACCAAGTTTTTGAATTGCAGCTGCTGAGTCGCCACCACCGATGATAGAAATAGCATCACTTTCAGCGATAGCTGTTGCTACTGCGATTGTACCTGATGCAAAGTTTGCCCATTCAGAAACACCCATAGGACCGTTCCAAATAACTGTACCAGCATCTTTAACTGCATCTGCAAAGATAGCCTGTGTCTTAGGACCAATATCAAGACCCATCCAACCTTCTGGAATTTTGCTTGATTCAACTACCATTGCTTCTGTATCAGGAGCATATTCTTTACCAACTTTGTTATCAACAGGAATAAGGAATTTAACACCTTTTT
>JAGBSJ010000009.1 GCA_017631955.1 Clostridia bacterium | reverse complement strand
GTAAATACCACCGTAGAATGTAAAGTCTGCCTGTTGTGGATAAACTCTGTCATTTGCAGAGTTGTCAACTGCAACAACAAGTAAGTTTGTATCTTTAATATCTTTGATTTCTGCACGGAAGGTTGAATAACCACCATCGTGCTTTGTGATTTCTTTGTTGTTCCAATATACAACACATGATGAGTTTACGCCTTCAAACTGAAGATATTTAACTTCACCTTCAGGTAATTCATCGGCTTTGATTTCCTTTGCAAAGTAGCAAGTGCCTCTGTAATAGTCACTACCGCCGTCCTGACCGTCTTTGCCATTCCAAGTATAAGGCAAATCAAGTGCTGTCCAGTTAGTTGGAAGTGTAGCAGGTGCAGTTTTTGCATCTTTTGTAAAGAGCCAACCGCTATTGATTACTTTGATGTTTCTCATAAAAACCTCCATAAAGTATAATAAAAATTTTATATCTTAATTATTATACAATATTACCCAACACAATTTCAACTACAAATTGACATTGTGTTGGGTATATTTTTATTGTTTATTGTAATATTTTTATATGATTTTGAAATAAATATAAAAAAGCACCCCGTAGGGTGCTTTTGAATTTTATTTAATTCCTGCTTTTTTGAGAAGAACTTCAATCTTATCAGCTGGGTCAAGAAGTTTGCTAACTGATTTGTCGTGATTAAGTGTGTCGATAATATATGAAAGGTATTTAGAAAGTTCAACTTCGCAATACCATTCGCGCTTTTTGAGTTCTGGCATACGGTAAACAAGGTTTGTTGTGAATACCTTATCGAAAAGACCATCACGGTAGGCCTTATCGAATGAGTCAAGACCTGCATTGAAAAGACCGAACGCAGAGAAAATGAAGACTCTGTTTGCACCGAGCTCTTTAATTTTCTTTGAAACATCAAGCATTGATTCGCCTGATGAAATCATATCGTCGATAATAATAACATCTTTGCCCTCAACATTTGAACCAAGGAAGGAGTGTTCAACGATTGGGTTTCTACCGTCAACAATTCTTGAATAGTCACGACGTTTGTAGAACATACCAAGGTCAAGACCTAAGTAATTTGAATACAACATACAACGGCTCATAGCGCCCTCGTCAGGTGAAATAATCATTGTGTGTTCTTTGTCAAGGTTAAGGTTATCAACATTGTTTACAAGAGCTTTAATCATCTGATATGCAGGAGAAATGCTTTCAAAACCATTAAGAGGAATTGCATTCTGAACACGAGCATCGTGAGCATCAAAAGTGATGATGTTATCAACACCCATTGCAAGACAGAGTTCCTGAAGCATAACTGCACAGTCAAGAGATTCTCTTGAAGAACGCTTGTGCTGTCTGCCTTCGTAAAGCATTGGCATAATAACAGTGATTGTTTTTGCCTTACCACCGATTGCAGAGATTGCTCTCTTAAGATTTGCATAATGGTCGTCTGGACTCATAGGAACTGTCTGACCATACATTTTATATGTTACACCGTGGTTAAAAGCATCAATGAGAATGTAAATGTCATATCCACGAACTGATTCGTGAAGAGTACATTTGCCTTCACCAGTACCAAAACGAGGGAAGCTTGCATTGAGAATATATGTTTCTCTTTCGTAACCTGAGAACGCAATTGTTGTTTTGTGTTCTGAATCTTGCTGTGAACGCCATTTTACAAGATAACGGTCAATCTTTTCAGCCATTTCTTCGCATCCCGGTAAAGCAATAATACCGAGAGGCCCATTTGGTATTGTGGTAATTTCTCTGTCTGCCATAATTTAACCTCCGCAAATTGAAAACAATTTCTATATGTAATTAATCAACATATATATTCTACTATATTTTGTGGTTTTTGCAATAGGAAATCGACAAAAAATTTAAATTTAGTTAAAAGAGTGTTCAACTGTAATAACTGCAAAATATCTTTCGTCTATTTTGCTCAATTTCTGTTCAATTTCTTTGCAAACTTCATCATTACTTAACTTGTATTTGTGTGGAACAATCAAGTCGAAAATAAGGTTTGTGTGAGTAGGTCCATCAACAACTCTAAAATCGTGAATAGACATTTCTTCACTCATTTCTGTAACAAGATTGCTTGTCATCTGTCTGAGTGTGTTGATTTTTTCGTCATCAACAACAATTGGGTCCATGTGAATAGATATAACCATACCGAACTCATTGAAAATATCACGCTCAATAATATCAATAACATCATGGATTTCCATTATATCTTCGTTTGATGGAACTTCCGCGTGAGCCGATGCAAACTGTCTTCCGGGACCATAATCGTGAATAATCATATCGTGAACGCCAACGATTTTGTCATAAGAAAGAATTTTTTCTGTGATTGTATCAACAAATTCTTTTTCTGCAGGTTTGCCTAAAAGGTCTGCCATTGTTTCTTTAAGAATGTTGAATCCCGCAATGAAAATAAAGCCAGCAACAACAATACCTAAATATCCGTCAATGTTAATGTCAGAAAATGCAGAAACAATAATTGAAACTGCCGCAACTCCTGTGGCAAGACAGTCGCTGAAACTGTCCTTCATAACAGCCATCATGGGAGCAGAGTTGATTTTCTCACCAAGTTTTTTGTTAAAGAATCCAAGCCATAATTTTGCAATAATACTGAAAATAAGAATACCAAGTGAAATAATACTAAAAGTTACGGGTTCAGGATTCATAATCTTATTTACTGAACTTTTGAAAAGTTCAACACCCATAAGCAAAACAAGAAAAGCAACACCAAGTGCAGAAATGTATTCAAGTCGGCCGTGTCCGTAAGGGTGCCCTTTGTCGGCGGGCTTTGCCGAAAGTTTAATTCCTACAAGAGAAATAATTGAAGCCCCCGCGTCAGATAAATTGTTAATAGCGTCTGCCATAATTGAAATACTGCCTGAAAATACACCGGCAACATATTTTATGATTGCAAGAAAAATATTTGTAATAATCCCTGTAACGCTTCCCAATGTACCATAAGCGGTACGAACTTTTGGATTGGTTACATTTTCACTGTCACGAATAAAAAGTTTAATGAGAATTGTGTGCATTTATAAGTACCTCTTTGCCGTCATCACCTAAAATTCCCCAAAGACCTGAAAGGGTGAGTGTGAGTGCTTTTTCAGCAACCTGTTTTGAAGAAAGGTGAGGATATTCAGTTGCCCAGCAGTGAAGAATTCCAACAAGTCCAAATCTGCCGAAATTATATGCAAAATCATATTTTTCCATAGACATATTCGGGAAAATGCCATTGAATAACGCTAAAAGTTTAACACTTGTCATTTCACCGAAACGGTAAACAAATTTAGCATCTCCGTTTTCGCCCGAAAGAACAGTGAAAATATCTTTGTTTACTCTGAAATACTCAAAAAACGATTCAAGTACATCTAAAGGACGGAAAAGAATGTCCTCCGGAGTAACGCCAAGAACTTTTTGGTCAAATTCTTCACAAAGTTCATCTTCAATGGAATCAACAAGGTCATAAACATCCTTATAGTGCAAATAGAATGTACCCCTGTTTATTTCAATAAGGTCAGTAAGTTCTTTTACTGTAATTTTGTGAACACTTTTTGTTTTGCCAAGTTCCGCAATACCGTGACGAAGAAGCTTTTTTGTTCTTCTTACGCGAATGTCATTATCGTTAATAGCCATAAAATCATCTCCGTGTATTTTATATAGATATTATACATGTAAAGTGTTCAATAATCAACGGTTGTCCATTAAGTTTATAAAATTAGTTAAAAATATACAAATAATATATAGAAAATATGTGTAGCAATATTCTGTAAGTTGTGATATAATAATTTATCTATGATTTGAATAGTAATTTTAAGGAGCGAACACAATGTCATTTATTGAATTAAAAGACGTAGTAAAAACTTATAAAATGGGCGAAATTGAGATTAAGGCAGCAGATAATATCAGTTTTCCTATTGAAAAAGGTGAATTTGTAATAGTTGTAGGACCTTCAGGTGCAGGTAAAACAACTGTACTTAATATTTTAGGCGGAATGGATACAGCAACATCAGGTGGAATTATGGTAGATGGTACTGATATAGGTAAGTTTTCAGAAAAAGAACTTACAAAATATCGTCGCGATGATGTAGGTTTCGTTTTCCAGTTCTATAACCTTGTGCAGAATCTTACCGCCCTTGAAAATGTTGAACTTGCATCACAGATGAAAAGTGATGCTTTAGAAGCAGAAGAAGTTTTAGCAGAAGTAGGACTCAGCAACCGTCTTGATAACTTTCCATCACAACTTTCAGGTGGTGAGCAACAACGTGTGTCAATTGCTCGTGCATTGGCAAAAAATCCTAAACTTTTACTTTGTGATGAGCCCACAGGTGCGCTTGACTATATTACTGGTAAGTCCATTCTCAAACTTTTGCAGGATACTTGCCGTGAAAAGAAAATGACAGTTGTAGTTATCACTCACAACTCTGCTTTAACACCAATGGCAGATAAAATTATTAAGATTAAAAATGGACAGGTTGCTCAAATACTCATAAATGAAAACCCAACACCTGTTGAACGCATTGAATGGTAAAGGAAAGTAGAGTAAATATGACTAAGTCAATTAAAAAGGATTTTGGCAGAGAAATCAAAAAAAGCATAAGTCGCTTTATCTCGATTTTGCTCATAGTTGTTCTGGGTGTAGCATTCTTTTCAGGTATACGTTCATCAATGCCTGCAATGCAGAATACTGCTGATGCAGTTTATGATAAAGAGAATTTTATGGATGTTCGTGTTGCGGGTACTTTAGGACTTACAGAAAACGACCTTGAAGCAATTCGCGAAATTGAAGGCGTTGAAGAAGTTGAAGGCGCATATACAACTGACTTTCTCTGTCTTGCGAATTCAAATGAAATAGTAACTAAAGTTATTGCAATGCCAAATAGCATTAACGATGTAAAAGTAAGTGAAGGCAGATACCCTGAAAAATACAATGAATGTGTTGCGAGTAAAGAATTTTTAGAGGTTTCGGGCTATAAAATAGGCGACTATGTAACGTTGTCAACGGGTACTGCAGATAAAGTGTTTGATACACTTGCGGCAGAAATATATCAGATTGTAGGTGTTGGCTCATCTTCATATTTCCTTAATGGCGATATGGGTACAAGTACTATCGGTGATGGTGTTGTTGACGGCTATCTTGTTATTCCGCAAGAAGCATATGTTACTGATATTTACACTTCAATTTATATCACAGTTTCCGGTGCTCGTGAATTGAACAGCTACAGTAAAGAATATACCAATCTAGTTGATATTGTTATTGAAAAAATCAAACTTATTGAAGATAAACGTTGCGATATAAGATATAGTGAAGTTCGTTCACAAAGTAACGAAATGCTTGAAGATGCAAAAAACGATTATCTTGAAGCAGAAGTAACAGTACAGAATGAACTTTCAGAAGCATATCAATTACTTCTCGAAAATGAAAGAAAATATGAAGAAGAAAGAGCGAATTGGGAAGAAAAACTTACGCTCGTTGAAAATGCCGAAGCAAATCTTCCTCTTTATCGTCAACAAGTAGCAGACGGCGAAATAGCACTTAAGAAAGCAAAACAGAATTTAGAACAACTTGATGCTGAATTCAAAAAAGCAGAAGCTCAGTATGAAGAGTATGTAAATGACCCTAATATTAGTGAAGAGCAAAGAAGAAATGCAAAAGATTCAATGCTTTTAGCGCAGGGTATGCGTGACCTTTCTGCAAAAGCATTTACCGCTCAAGAAGAAGAACTTAATAAAGCAAAAAAAGACCTTGCAGATTTGGAATATGCAGTTGCAAATAAAGGCGCGTTAATTAGCGGTGGCGAAGAGCTTGATAAAGCAAAAGAAGAACTTGACCGCGGCCGCGAAAAATACGAAATCGCAAAACAAGATGCCGAACAGGAATTAAAAGATGCCGAAACACGCCTTAATGAGGCAGAACGTGAAATTAACTCAATGAAAATCCCGGTGTGGTATGTTCTTAATCGTGATGCAAATGAATCATACTTAAGTTTTAAGAATGATACACAGAGTATTGGCGCAATCGGTACAGTTTTCCCGATTATCTTCTTCCTAGTTGCAGCACTCGTTGCTCTTACAACAATGACTCGTATGGTTGAAGAACAAAGAACACAGATTGGTACTCTCAAAGCATTGGGTTACAGTAAAGTAACAATTATCGGTAAATATCTCTTGTATGCAGGTCTTGCAAGTGTAATCGGTAGTGTTATTGGTGTGTTTCTTGGTGAATTTACAATTCCGTATTTCATTCTTGCAGCATACAAAACAGCATATTACAATTTAGGTGAAAGTGTAGTAACACTTAATGTCCTCTATGCAGTAGTGGCGTCCCTCGCTGCAATTATTTGTACAGTAGGAGCAACATTGTTTGCTTGCTATAAAGAACTTCGTGCAGTGCCGGCACAACTTATGCGCCCAGAAGCACCAAAAACAGGCAAACGTACATTACTTGAACACGTTGGATTTATTTGGGAACGTCTTAACTTCGGACAGAAAGCCGCAATGCGAAATCTTTTCCGTTATAAAAAGCGTTTCTTTATGACAATTTTCGGCGTTGGCGGATGTATGGCACTTCTCCTTGTGGGACTTGGTATTCGCGACTCAGTTTCTGCAATGGCGAATAATCAGTACGGCGAAATTCTTAAATATGATAGTGTTGTAAGTGTGGACTCAAACCTTACAAGAGCACAACGCCGAGCAATGCTTTCGGATATTTCTGATATTTCTGATATCTCTGCATATTTGCAGGCAAATAGAACAATGGTATATGCGCAAGGCAAAAATACAACTAATACAGATGAAAAGAATGCATATATGATTGTTCCACGCGAAGTGGAAAATCTTAAAGATTACATTACAATCCGTGAACGCGGTGAAACAGTTGAAGAACTTGAACTTACCGATGAAGGTGTAATCATAACTGAAAAATATGCAAAACTTTTAGGTGTGTCCGTAGGTGACAGTATATTTGTCAGATTAAGTGAAGCAGATGCTTACCCGAAAGAAGTAAAAGTTACAGGTATAACTGAAAATTACATTTTCAACTATATTTATATGACACCAACACTATATCAGTCACTTTATAATGTTTCAGGCGAATTGAATGTGTTGTTGCTTAAACTTGAAGATGGTGCAAATACATCTGATGTAAGTTCACGACTTCTTCAGATTACAGGTATCAATTCAGTAACAATGAATACGGATGAAGTAGAGCAGTTGAATACAGTAATTAACAGTTTGTATTTCATTGTTGTTATTATGATTATTGCTGCGGCAATACTTGCGTTTGTTGTACTTTATAATCTTAACAATATCAACATAAGCGAAAGAAGACGCGAACTTGCAACTCTTAAATTGCTCGGTTTCTTTGACAATGAATTGAATGCTTATGTTTATCGTGAAAATGTGGTGCTTACATTACTCGGTACAATTCTCGGTGTTTTCCTTGGCATAGGGCTTCATCAGTTTGTTATGATAACAGTAGAAACTGATATGTATATGTTCGGCAGAGAATTAGAACCATTAAGTATTGCAATCGGTGCAGTGCTTACAATAATCTTTGCACTTGCAACAAATCTTATTATGTATTTTAAGTTAAAGAAAATTGATATGATAGAATCACTTAAATCAATAGAATAAAGGAGAAATAAAAATGTTTCATCAATTAAACAAACCAACAGAAAAAGATACAATCGCAATTTTTAAAACTAATATGGGGGAAATCAAGGTAAAACTTTTCCCTGAATTCGCACCAAAAACAGTTGAAAATTTCACAACTCATGCTAAAAATGGTTATTATAATGGTCTTATTTTCCATCGTATTATCAATAACTTTATGATTCAGGGTGGCGACCCAACAGGAACAGGCAGAGGCGGAGAAAGTATTTGGGGACGCTCATTCCAAGATGAATTCACAGGTGAACTTCACAACCTTCGCGGTGCTCTTTCTATGGCGAATGCAGGTCCTAACACAAATGGTAGCCAGTTCTTCATTGTTCAGGCAAAAGAAGTTCCTGACGATTTGCTTGACCAGATGAGAAGTGCTCGTGAAGACCTTTTCCCAACAGAATGTATTGAGGCATATGAAGAAGTGGGCGGAACACCTTGGCTTGATTTCCGTCATACAGTTTTCGGTCAGGTTTATGAAGGAATGGATGTTGTTGATGCAATCGCAGGCGTTTCTGTAGATTTTGACGACAAACCACTTAATGACGTTGTAATCGAAACAATTATTATTGAATAACACCTTATAATAAAATGAGGGACTCTCTATGCTTTTCAAAAATATCTCAATAATCAACGAAAACCTTGAAATACAGAACAATATGTATGTAGGAATTCTTGATGATAAAATTGATTATATCGGTGCAGAAATGCCACAGAAAAACTATGGCGAAGAATATGACGGAAACGGTAAAGTGTTGTCATCTGGATTTGTGAATCTTCATACACATTCCCCAATGACTTTGCTTCGTGGTTATGCTGAAAACTTGCCACTTGACAGATGGCTTAACGAAAAGGTTTTCCCATTTGAAGACCGTCTTAACTGCGACCGTGCCTATTACGGTACAATGCTCTCAATCGCTGAAATGCTTTCAAGTGGTACAACATCGTTTACTGATATGTATTTCTTCGGTGACGGTGTAATGAAAGCCGTAATCGACAGTAAAGCAAAAACAAATTTCGGTCGTTCAATCGTGTCTTTTGTTGATGAAGATATTACTGCTAATGATAGATTCCAAGAAGGACTCTACCTTGCAGAAAAATATCATAATACACAGAATGGTAAAATCAAAATTGATATGAGTTTGCATGCCGAATACACAAACCGACTTTCAATTATTGAACAGTTTGGTGAGTTCACAAACGGTAAAGATTATATAAATCATATTCATTTGTCCGAAACTAAGACAGAGCATGAAAATTGCAAGTCAAAATACGGAAAAACTCCTGCTCGTCTTTTCTATGATGCAAAAGTGTTTAATAGCCCTACAATTCTTGCACACTGTGTATGGGTTGAAGATGAAGATATGGATATATTTAAGGAAATGGGAGCAACTGTTGCCCATTGTCCTGCAAGTAATATGAAGCTTGGTAGTGGTTTCTGCGACACATATAAGTTGTTGCAGAAAGGCGTGAATGTGGGTATCGGTACAGACTCTGCTGCAAGTAACAACGGACTTGATATTATGCGCGAAATGTATTTAGCGGCACTTTTACCAAAGGGCGTTAATAATCAGGCAGATATCGTAACTCCACAGGATGTTTACAAAATGGCTACTGTCAATGGCTATAAAGCACAGGGCAGATTTGACTGTGGTGAAATCAAAGTTGGCAATAAAGCGGACTTAATTGTAATTGATATGACAACACCTAATATGTACCCTGATTTTGACATTCTTAATAATCTTGTTTATTCAGCAAATAAGAGTAATGTAGTGCTTACAATGGTTGATGGCGAAGTCCTTTATAAAAATGGCGAATTCACAACTATTGATGTTGAAAAAATGGGCTATGAAGTCAGTCGACTTGTACGCGAAGTTGTAAATGAGGTAAATGCATAATGGTTACAAAAGCAGTTGAATTTATAAAATCAAAAATTACTGGTGACTTTGAAATCGGTATAATTTTAGGTAGTGGTCTTGGTACTTTAGGCGAAAAAATTGATAACCCACAGTATGTGGATTATGCCGACATTCCTAATTTCCCTGTTTCAACAGCACCTGGTCACGTTGGACGTTTTATTTTCGGTACACTTAATGGTAAAAAGGTTATGTGTATGCAAGGCAGAATTCATCTCTATGAGGGCTATGAAGTGCAGAATGTTGTAATGCCAATCCGTGTTATGAAAATGATGGGTGTTAAAAAACTTATCGTTACAAATGCGGCAGGGGGCATTAACGAAAGTTTTGATGTGGGCGATATTATGGTGATTACAGACCATATCAATTTCACAGGCAAAAACTGTCTTATTGGCAAAAATGATGACTGTTTTGGTGTCCGTTTCCCTGATATGAGTTTTGGTTATTCACCTGAGCTTTCAAAAGTTGCATTCAAGTGTGCCGAAAGACTTAATATGAATCTTAGACAAGGCGTATATATCGGTTGCACAGGACCTTCTTACGAAACTCCTGCTGAAATCCGTGCATTCAGAATTATGGGTGCCGATGCAGTAGGTATGTCAACTGTGCAAGAAGTAATTGCCGCAAACCATTGTGGTATAGATGTACTTGGTTTCTCACTTATTTCCAATAAAGCCGCCGGACTTTCAGGTGAGCGTTTAACTGAAGAAGAAGTTCTTACAATCGGCAGACAAAAAAGTGAAGAAATGCAAACACTCATAACTGAAATTGTAGGTGAAATATAATGTTTCTGGACGGTGCAACTGTTGGGTTTGATACTGTAAATAACAAAGCAGTATTTATTGACCAAACACTTTTGCCAAATGAATATAAAGAGGTTTTAACCGACGATTATAACGAGATTTATGATGCGATTAAACTCTTGAAGGTTCGTGGCGCTCCTGCAATTGGTGTTTTCACGGGTATTTCACTTGCTGTGCTTATGAATAAAAGCAAAGCAGATACATACGAAAATCTTTTTGCAGAGTTAAAGGATTATTGCGAAAAACTTGTTTTGTGCCGACCAACTGCCGTGAATCTTAAATGGGCAACTGACGAAATGCTCAAAGTTGCAGAAATTTCCTGTGAAGAGAATTTCAAGGAAAACCTTAACAATAAAGCACTCGAAATGATTGAAGACGATATTGCAATTTGTCGTAAAATTGGTGAATATGGTGCAAAAATACTTGAAAATTGCAGCTCAATTCTTACTCATTGTAATGCAGGGCGACTTGCAACAGTAAAATATGGTACAGCACTTGCTCCTGTGTATGTTGCTAAAGAAAAAGGTTGCGATATAAAAGTCTTTGCAGATGAAACACGACCACTTTTGCAAGGTGCACGTCTTACTGCATTTGAGCTTTGTGATGCAGGTGTTGACACAACTGTAATTTGCGATAATATGGCATCATTCGTTATGAAAAACGGACTTGTTGATGCAGTTTTAGTTGGTTGTGACCGAGTAGCACTTAATGGTGATATCGCAAATAAAATCGGTACAAACGGCGTCGCAATTCTTGCAAAACACTATAATATTCCATTTTATGTGTGTATGCCTTTTTCAACTTTTGATAAGAATATTAAAACAGGTGATGATATAGTCATAGAAATGCGAGAAGGTAGTGAAATAGGGGAGATGTGGTATGAAAAAACTATGATTCCACAGAATGCAAAAATTCTCAACCCGGCGTTTGATATAACTGACCACTCACTTATTACGGCATTTATCACTGAAAAAGGTGTTTTCACACCAGATGAAATAAAAAAATATATTTAACTAACAAAATCCCCCATATTTCTCTTGAAATATCGGAGGATTTATTGTATAATATGATTGTTAAATTTTTGTCAGGCATAACTGACTTATGGAGGTAATTTACTATGGCAAATCGTTTTGTACTTAACGAAACATCTTATCATGGCAAAGGCGCTATCGCAGCTATTGCAGATGAAATCAAAGCAAGGGGCTTTAAAAAAGCTTTCGTATGCTCTGACCCTGACCTTATTAAGTTTGGTGTTACAAAAAAGGTAACAGATATTCTTGATGGTGCAGAAATTCCATACGAAATCTATTCAGATATCAAACCAAATCCAACAATTGAAAATGTTCAGAATGGTGTTGAGGCATTCAAAAAAGCAGATACAGATTGTATCGTAGCAATTGGTGGCGGTTCTTCAATGGACACTGCAAAAGCAATCGGTATCATTATCACAAACCCAGAATTCAGTGATGTTCGTTCACTTGAAGGTGTTGCACCTACAAAGAATCCTTGTGTTCCAATTATTGCAGTTCCAACAACAGCAGGTACAGCAGCAGAAGTTACAATCAACTATGTTATTACAGACGTAGAAAAAGATAGAAAAATGGTTTGTGTTGACGTTCACGATATTCCAGTTGTTGCAATCGTTGACCCTGATATGATGGCAACAATGCCAAAAGGACTTACAGCAGCAACAGGTATGGATGCTCTTACTCACGCTATTGAAGGTTATATCACAAAGGGTGCTTGGGAACTTTCAGATATGTTCCATATCAAAGCTATTGAAATTATTGCAAAATCACTTCGTGGTGCAGTTGAAAACACAGACGAAGGCAGAGAAGGTATGGCTCTCGGTCAGTATGTTGCAGGTATGGGCTTCTCTAATGTAGGTCTTGGTATCGTTCACTCAATGGCTCATCCTCTTGGTGCTCTCTATGACACACCACACGGTGTTGCAAATGCTATTATTCTTCCGACAGTTATGGAATATAACGCTTCTGAAACAGGTGAAAAGTACAGAGATATCGCAAAAGCAATGGGCGTCCAGGGTGTTGACGCTATGACTCTTGAAGATGCAAGAAAAGCAGCAATCGACGCTGTTAAACAGCTTTCAGTTGATGTTGGTATTCCAACAGACCTTAAAGAAATCGTTAAGGCAGAAGATATTGACTTCCTTTCACAGTCTGCGTTTGATGATGCTTGCCGTCCTGGTAACCCAAGAGATACAAGTGTTGCAGAAATCAAAGAACTTTATCTTTCACTTATGTAATTGAATATTACTTTTTTAGCGGGGTTTTTTACCCCGCTATTTTTTATGTAAATTTGAGTTTGTCGAAATAAGTGTAAAATGGAAAGTGGAAAATGGAAAACGAATGAACTGCGTTGCAATTGTAGATATAATCGCGTCTCACACCCGACACTTTCAACTTTACGTTTTCAACTTTACACTTAATCAATCCGACAATCTATAATTTATCAAACTAACTTTTACTTATTGACAAACCTTAAACGTTATGCTACAATACATTTAACATTTAAGTTAAATGTTAAAGGAGCGAGTTTATGGGAATTCAAAATACATTAAAAGCCCTTTCTGACCCGGTACGCAGAGAAATACTCAATATGCTTAAAAGTGGTCAGATGACAGCAGGCGAAATAACTGAAAAATTTGACATAACAGGTGCTGCAATTTCACGACATCTATCGGTTTTAAAAGAAGCTGACCTTGTCCGTGATAAAAGGGATGGAAAATTCATAATCTATGAATTGAATGCATCTGTGCTTGAAGAAATTATGCTTTGGCTCAAAGATTTGAAAGGAGACAACAGTAATGATTAAGAAGAATTTACCAAAACTGATAATTACATCATTAGTAATCCTTATACCAATAGTTATAGGTCTTATTTTGTGGGAGAAATTGCCTGACCAAGTCCCAATACATTGGGATATAAATGGCGCAGTTGATGGTTATGCTAATAAAATGCAAGCAGTATTTGCGATGCCATTAGTGCTGGTTGCGTTTCAATGGATTTGTGTTTTAGGAACATTGCTTGACCCTAAAAAGCAGAATATTAACGATAAAATGTTTACTCTTGTTTTGTGGATTATTCCGGTTATATCGTTGCTTTGTAATTCAATGGTGTATGCAACTGCATTAGGTCATAAAGTCAGCGTTGAAATAATTATGCCACTGTTTATGGGTGCATTGTTTGTTATAATCGGCAACTATATGCCAAAATGCAAGCAGAGTTATACATTAGGCATCAAGCTTCCTTGGACTTTGAATGATGAAGAAAATTGGAATAAAACACACCGCATGGCAGGTTTTCTTTGGGTAATCGGTGGAGTGATAATAATGGCAACTGCCTTTTTAGGCACATTTTGGCTTTTCTTTGTTGTGCTTATACCAATGGTAATTGTACCATTCGTTTATTCCTATTCTCTTTATAAGAAAAGTTCAAAATAAAATGACTTTGGCGAGGGTACTACTCTCGCCATTTTTTATTGACATATAAAAAAACAATGGTATAATATTACTATTAAAGTGGGTATTTATATGTATAAGTATTCATATGAAAGGTGGTAACTGAGATGAGTTACACAGTTGAAGATATTCTTCGCATAGCAAAAGAGAAAGAAATTAAGTTTTTAAGATTGCAGTTTACTGACATTTTCGGTCAGATGAAAAATATTGCAATTACTGAAAATATGTTTGAAAAAGTACTTACAGACGGCCAGATGTTTGACGGTTCATCAATCGAAGGATTTGTTCGTATTGACGAGTCTGATATGTACTTAAAACCAGACCTTGATACATTTACAATCTTGCCTTGGAAAGAGGGTACAGCTCGTGTAATCTGTGATGTTTACACTGCAGATAAAGTTACTCCTTTCACAGGTGACCCTCGTCACGCGCTTCGTTCAGTAATCAAAGAAGCAGCTGATATGGGTTATTCAATCAATGTTGGTCCTGAATGTGAATTCTTCCTTTTCAAGCTTGATGAACAGGGCAGAGCAACAACAAAAACAAATGATGCAGTTGGTTACTTTGATATCGGACCTGCTGATGACGGCGAACAGTGCAGAAATGACATCTGTATTGCTCTTCAGCAGATGGATTACGAAATTGAAGCATCTCATCATGAATGTGCAGAAGGTCAGCACGAAATCGACTTTAAGTTTGCAGAAGCACTTGAAGCAGCTGATAAGGTTGTTACATTCAAACACGTTGTTAAAACTTATGCTCGTCGTAACGGACTTCACGCAACATTTATGCCAAAGCCAATTTATGGTGCAGCAGGTAATGGTATGCATACAAACCTTTCACTTATGAAAGATGGTAAAAATGCTTTCTATGACCCTGATGACCAGTATGGCTTAAGCGAAACAGCATACCAGTTTATTGCAGGTATTCTCCATCACGTTAAGGCGATTACTGCGGTTGCAAATCCACTTGTAAACTCATATAAGAGATTAGTTCCTGGTTTTGAAGCACCTGTTTATATTTCTTGGTCTGCTTCAAACCGCTCAGCCCTTATAAGAGTTCCTGCAGCAAGAGGAATGGCAACACGTGTTGAGCTTCGTTCAGCAGACCCATCTTGCAACCCATATCTCGAAATGGCACTTTGTATTGCAGCCGGTCTTGATGGTATCAAGAAGGGCATGAAAGCACCTGAGGGAATTACAACAAATATCTATGATATGACAAGAGCAGAACGTAAAGAACAGGGTATTAAAAATCTTCCTGGCACATTACAAGAAGCTGTTCGTGAACTTGAAGCAAGTGAGTGGGCAAAAGAAGTTCTTGGTGAGCACATTTTCAAAAAATATATTGAAGGTAAAAAGAAAGAATGGGTTGATTACACCACAAAAGTTTCACAGTGGGAAATCGACGAATACCTTACAAAATATTAATTTATATAGTATGGCGGGGTCTTGACCCCGCCGTATTTATTTGTTGACTATTTCTGGCATTTATGCTATCATTTATACATATCTTGTTAGATAAAAGGAGAAAATTATTATGGCAGTATTAAAAGACATTGACAAGGCAGCAGAATCAAAGGGTTCTTTTCTTGTTACAGTATGGCAGTTTGTTAAATTTATCGTTGTAAGTCTTCTTGCAATGATTGTACAGTTTGTACTTCTTAATACACTTCAGCTTATCCCTGCAATCAAAGCACTTTATGAACAGGATTTCAGCTGGTGGGTATTTGTTTATCCAGTTGCAGT
>JAGBSJ010000001.1 GCA_017631955.1 Clostridia bacterium | reverse complement strand
TGTCATCAGGCTCAAAGTATGGTCCGTCAGGCTTGTCAGCTACCGCATAGCAGATAGCAGATTTACCTTCATCTGCCTGAAAAAGATAGTATTTACCATTCATTTCAGTAATGTCAGCATCAATTCCTGCAAGGTTTGATTTCGGTTTGAAAAGGACTTTAGGACTTGTAGTCAGCGTGTGGAAGTCATTTGTATAAGCATACCACGTAATAGTGTTTAAGTCGTCATCAGTGTTGTGGTTGGACCAATAAATCATATATTCGTTACGGAATTTATCGTAGACTACTTCAGGTGCCCACACTCTGTCAGCGTTTCTTGTTTCGGGGAATTGTGAAAAGTCAAGAATACGCTCGTTTTTCCAATGAATAAGGTCGTCGCTATCCCATACAACCATCGAATTGTTACTGCACCAGCCATCGTGACTACGCATATCTGTACCTATTATATGAAACTTATTTTCTTGGTCGCGAAATATAAACGGGTCGCGGCAACATTTTTTGCCTAATTTTTGATTGATTACAGGTTCGTTATTATTAAGTGCGGTGAAATTGTAGCCATCTTCTGAAATTGCAAAATGCACAGATTCTTCATGTGGCTCATTTCCAACAAAATAACAGAAAAGGTATTTGTTTAATTTCATAATTTAATCCCCTTGAATTTACTTCTTCAATTTTATTATATTTTGAGTGAAAACACAACCTGAAACACAAAAAAATAATCAGAATGAAGCACCTTTAATTGACACAAGAGTGGGAATATGTTAATATTTTTGTGTATATTGTTGAAAGGAAGGATATTTTAATATCCCCAAAAAATTATGAACATTTTTGATACGGTTTATGAGATAAACTCAAAACACCCTAACAAGCGTGCTATGTCAATGGCTATGAACAATGGCGAAAGACGAATTTACACCTATGCAGAAGTTTTTACGGCAGTTGAAAAGTATGCTGATGCCCTTGTAAATGCAGGCGTAAAGGCAGGGGACAGAATCGCATTCGTTGCCGAAAGTAGCCCTGAATGGTCTATCGCATTTTTTGCGTCTTGCAAAATTCGTTGCACTGCGGCTCTTATTGATGCTTCACTTACAGGGGAGGATTTAGACGAGTTTATTACTCGTTCAGATGTACGCGCCGCGTTTGTATCACAAACTGCATACGAAAAATTAGAGAATATTGCAGATTACAAATTCCCATTTTTCAATGTAGCAGACGGCACATTGTTCGAAGATTCAGTTAAAACTGTTTCAGCGGATTTGCCACAAAGCACTGATACCGACGAAAATGTTGCTTGCATTATTTTCTCTTCAGGAACAACTCGCAAGGCGGCGGGAATTATGCACTACCACGAGTCGCTTATTAAGACAACACAAATGACAATAAAGGTGCAAAAGCTTAAAGATGATGCGCGATTCCTTGCGATTCTTCCTAACAGCCATATTTATGGTGTAATCTGTCTTGTTTTAGGCCCTGCACTTTCCGGCTCTGACGTTCACTATATTGAAACTATTGCGGCTGAGGCAATTCTTGGTGCATTCGCAGAATATCATCCAACAGTTTTGCCTGCAGTACCAAAGGTTTATGAACTTTTCAGAACTGCAGTACTCCGCAAAATCAATTCAAAGCCCGCTACAAAAATTATGTTCGAAAAGTTCTTCCCGATTTGTCTTAAAGCAAGAAGAAAGAACGGCTCTTTACTTGGTAAAAAACTCTTTAAGAGTATTCACGAGGGATTTGGTGGTTGCCTTGAATTTCTTTGTTCTGCAGGTGCTCCGTTAAGTGAAGAGGTTGCTGATTTCTATTATGGAACTGGCTTTAATCTTCTTATTACATACGGTGCAAGCGAAACAAATATTCCTACAATCGGTAATGTTGAGGGCAATATTCATACTGATTCTTGCGGTAAGCCATACCCTGATATTCAAGTGGATTTTACTGACGAGGGTGAATTGCTCATTAAGTCACCATATATGATGAAGGGCTATTTCCGTGACGAAGAATCCACAAAAGAGGCGTTTACTGAAGACGGATGGTTCAAAACAGGCGACCTTGCTACTCGTGATAATGAGGGCAACATTAAAATTGTTGGTCGTTCAAAAGAAAACATTGTGCTTTCAACAGGTAAAAAAGTTACACCTGATGACTTAGAGGCAAAATATGCTAATATGGAAGGTGTTAAAGAGTTTGTAATCTGTGGTGTTCCTGCCGAGAATAAAGATTACGACGAAATTCATGCTTTCATTGTTGCAGAGGCACAGGAATTACGCGGAAAAATTGAAGAGCAAATTCGCGAAAAGGGCGCAGTTGTTGCTCAGAATATGCGAATTTTCAAAACTCACTTTATAAATGAAATTCCAAGAACATCTTTGCAAAAAGCAAAAAGATATCTTCTTAAAAAACAAGCCATTGAAGAACGTAACGGCGAAGTTATAGTTCCGGATGTTCCTATTGAAGATTTGGATTTACTTGCACAGGTTATTCGCATTATTGCTAACGTTTCAGGTGCACCTGTATCACAAATAAACGAAAACACAAAGATTTTCACAGACCTTGCGTTTGATTCTCTGAGTTCAGTTGATTTGGCTATGGAAATTGAAAGCGTATATAATGTAAATGTTGAAAGTGCTTATTCTAAAGAAATGACAGTCAAAGAGTTGGTTGTTGCTATTGAAAAAGGCGACATTGCTGAAACTGAAACAACAGATATTGGCATTTACCCACAAGAAAAAACTGAGGCAGATTACAAAACATACGCTAAAATTAGAGATTTTGCAAAATCCTGCTACAATGTGAAAATTAAGAATGCTCAGAATATGCCAACTGATAAAGGATTCATTATTTGTGCAAACCATGTTTCAAAAATTGACTATCTTTTTGTTTCAATGGCGTTTACAAAAGAGAAGTTTATGAAACTTTGTTGTATGGCAAAGAAAGAGCTTTTCCGCAACGATGCATTCAGTAAAAAACTCATTAAAGCAACGGGTATGGTGCCTGTTGACCGTGGCGGAATGAATATGAACACAATGAACTCTCTTAAAGCAAAACTTAAAGAGGACTGGTGTGTGCTTATTCATCCTGAAGGTACAAGAAGTGCCGATGGTATTTTCCGTGAGATTAAGAGTGGTGCTTCAGTTCTTGCTATTGACGCGGGTGTGCCTGTTGTTCCTGTTTACATTAACGGTGCATACGAATTGTTCCCTAAGGGCAAGAAAATGATGAAGTTCTACGATACAAAGAACAAGAAAAAATTCGATGTAGATGTTGCATTCGGTGAAGCAATTTCATCTGACGGAAAATCCGTTGAAGAATTAACAAACGAAATTCAAAATGCAATTCTAAAATTGCAGAGTGAGTGCAGAAAATAAAACAACATAAAAACAAAAAGCTCGGTGAAAACCGAGCTTTTTGTTATGTGTATATCTTATTTTGCCAATGCGCCAACTTCAAGCATAAATCCGCCGAGCTGTGCACCAAATTCAGGGCCGCCTTCCATAATAAGCTTACCTGATTTTGTTGATTCAAGCATATCGTCTGTGCTTAAAAGGATACCAAGTGCTGATTCAAGGCAGTTGAAACGAAGTGTGAAGAAAGGCATTGCTCTCTTGTATTCGCCACGACCTGCTCTTGATTTACCTGCTTTAATACGAATGAAAGCAGAAACCTCAGGATGACCATCAACTGCAAAAGCATAAACACGGTCAGGGCTCTTTGTAGTCCAATCTTTGATTTCTGGATGACCTAATTTGTTAAGCTGGCTGATACCGCTTGAAAGGAGGTAGAAGAAGCACTTAACCATAAGTACCTGTGTTTCTTCATCCTTTGGTGCAGCAGTAGCACCTGTAAGTGCTGAAAGCTTAAGAAGTGTCATAAGCATTGCCTTGAATGCGCCAAAACTTTTGAAAACACCCTTCATTTTAGGAAGTGTAGATGGTCCCATCTTACCCTTGAAGAAACCGTTCATTGCTTCAATAGTTTTGAATTCAAGCTCAACGTCAGGTGCTTCGTGTGCAGAGTCGAGCTTTGTTTCCCACTCGCCATCAGTAATGATGAAGTGTGTAGCATATTTTCCGCCTGGAGCATCAGCGTCAAGTGCACTGACCTGAAGCACCGCATTCATACCGTCAAACTGTTTTTTGATTGATGGTACGTCATTAGCGATAACCTTCAAGAGTGGCAATGCAGCATTGAAAAATATTTTTGATGCATAAAGTTCATTTTGTTCGTGCATATTATCAACTCTCTTTCTGAATGATTTGGTTTAAGAATTAAACTTCATCATCCCAGTTGTCGTCTTCTTCAAAGTCTGCATTCATCATTTCACGAACGGATGCGATAATACCGTTAGCGTCAATACCTGCATCAGCCATAATGTCTTCCTGAAGACCAATCATAGCAAAACTCTTATGACCGAGCATCTTGAATGCACAACCCTTGCCGTACTGAGCCATAACTTCTGCAACTGCTGAGCCAAGACCGCCTGTTACAAGATGGTCTTCAACTGTTACAATTCTTCTTGTGTCAGAAATTGCTTTCTGGATTGCTTCAACGTCGATTGGGCTGATTGTGTGCATATTAAGAACGCGAACTGAAAGTCCGTCATTTTTCTTAAGGAAGTCAGCTGCCTGTTTTGCCTGGAATACGCAAGAACCGCAAGCGATAACTGTAATATCTGTACCTTCACAGATTTCAACTGCCTTACCAACTTCAAAGCCGTAATCCTGATTCTCATAAAGAACACGGTCAAAACCACGGTTGATACGAATGTAGTAAGGACCAAAGTTATCATAAGCAGCGTTAACTGCGTTTGCTGTCTCAAAACCGTCTGCAGGAACGATAACTGTAAGGTTTGGCATTGCTCTTGTAATAGCAAGGTCAGTAATAGCGTGGTGTGTTGAACCTGCCTGACCGAATGATGTACCTGAGTGAGTAGCAATAATCTTTGCGTTAACATTCTGATAGCAGATGTCTGTGTGAAGCTGGTCACAAGCACGCATTGATGTGAATGCAGAGAAACCTGAAAGGAATGGAATCATACCTGCTCTTGCCATACCTGCTGCAACACCGAACATATCCTGTTCTGCGATACCAACATTGATAACTCTTTCAGGACAAACTTTCAAAACGTCGCCGAGTTTTGTTGATTTTGCAAGGTCAGCTGTAATAGCAACAACCTTAGGGTCTCTTAAAATAATGTCGGCAAGTGCCTTACCGTAAATTTCTGCTGTAGAAAGTGCAGTCTGGTCAACTGCTGTATAAACAAATCCGCCTGCCATAATTATTTACCCTCCTTCTCTGCTCTTGCAACTCTTGCTGCATAGTCAGCATCAAGTTCATTATTAAACTTTTCAAAGAGTGCATCGTCAATAGCACCATAGTGCCATGTGTAGTCGCCTTCGATTGACTTGATACCAGCACCTTTCTTTGTATCCATAAGAATACATGTAGGTGCCTGTGGTGTCTTTGCTCTTTCGATTGCAACATCGATAGCATCACAAAGCTCACCAATGTTGTTACCATCAACAACGATTGTGTTGAAGCCGAAAGCTGTCATCTTGTCAGCAAGTGGTTCAAGTTTCTTAACATCTTCTGTGTTACCGTCAATCATATTGTGGTTACGGTCAATAAATACGATACAGTTTGAAAGGTTATAGTGATTGATTGTCATGAAACCTTCCCAACATGAACCCTCGTCAAGTTCGCCGTCACCAGTAACTACATATGTAAGGAAATCTTTGTTCATAAGGCGTGCTGCAAGTGCTGTACCTGCTGCGATTGATGGACCGTGACCAAGTGAACCTGTTGAAGCGTCAACGCCTACAACTTTGTTTGAGTCAAGGTGCATACCCATTTTTGAACCAGAAAGGTTGAATGATTTAAGCATTTCAACATCGTTGAAGCCCTTGTCGCAAAGAACAGGAGCATAAGCGATTGCTGCGTGACCTTTTGAAAGAATGAAACGGTCTCTGTCGTCCCATTTTGGGTCATCAACTTTAATGTTAAGATACTTGTGATAAAGAACTGTGAGAAGGTCCATAACACTCATACCGCCGCCGAAGTGTCCGCTACCTGCCCATACAGTTGTCTGTACGCAGAGTTTACGGAGTTCAAGGGCTTTCTTTTCGAGTGCGAGCCATTCTGCTTTTGATAAATTAGCCATAATTTTCCCTCCAAGAAAACTTTTATTAGAAGCGGGGTCCCCACCCCGCTATAATTTGTTAATTAATTGTGCTTAACCTCTAAGTTCAGGGTGTCTCTTAGCAACCGCTGCAAATGCATCTTCTGCAATATCAATAGACAACTTAATGTCGTCTTCTGTAAGAGAAGCGTTAATGAAGTGATTGTGGTGAGATGTGATAAACAAACCGCGGTTAACACATTCTGCAACCCATTCCTGGTGAAGCATAAGGTTGTCATCATTAGCAATTCTTAAATAGAAGAGTGCAGGTTCACCTGAAACGCGAAGGTCGAAACCGTGTTCAGCACCAGCTTTCTTGAAACCATCAGTTACCATTTGGCCAAGACGACGGAACATTGTAGGTGTGTCAAGTGCTTTCATCTTGTTGATACAAGCGATACAAGCAGCAAATGGAACTGCGCTCATCCAGTAAGAGCCAGTGTAGGTAATACCTGAAACAGTTGCTTTCATATGTTCGCCACCGCAAAGTGCTGACATATTGTAACCGTTAGCAAGTGCTTTACAGAAGCAGATAAGGTCTGCTTTGAAACCATAGAAGTGGTCAGAACCAGCAAGGTCAAGACGGAAACCAGCACGAACGTCGTCAATGATAAGAACAACACCGTGGTCGTCGCACCATTTACGAACTGCCTGCCAGTATTCTTTAGATGCTACTTCGTTATCTTTGAAGTTACCGTGGTCATATGGCTGAGCAATAAGACCTGCGATATCGCCGTTGTTGTCGTCATATGCTTTTTGAAGAGCATCAAGGTCGAACCAAGGAACGATAACATTGTTTGCTACGTCTTCAGGAGTAATACCTGGGTAGTCAATTTTCTGTGCCCATGGGAAATCTCCGTGGTAGTAGTATTTTAAGAAGATAATCTTCTTTTTATGTGTATGTGCACGAGCTGCCATTGTAGCAAGTGTTGTTGTATCTGAACCATTCTTGCAGAAGAATGCCCAGTCAGCACAAGCAACTGTGTCAACAAGTGTTTCTGCACATTCAACCATAACCTTTCCAGGTGCAGTTGTGCAGTTGCCGAGTTTAAGCTGTGCAAGTGCAGCAGCGTCAACATCAGGGTCATTGTAACCTAAAACGTTAGGGCCATAAGCACACATATAGTCAATATATTTGTTACCGTCAACGTCCCAGAAGTAAGAGCCCTGTGCTTTTTCTGAGAATGATGGCCATCTGTTAACAGGAATCCACTGACCTTCAGCAGGACCTAAATGACCGTAAATACCGCCTGGAATAACCTGTGATGCACGGTTAAACATTTCACGGCTTTTAGTAGTATCGTATAATGGGAATTTACTCATCTTTTTTGTCCTCCTTATGCAAGATAGAGTGCAACTCTGTCAAGAATACGGTTAACGTTATCTACCATTGAGATAAGACCACGGATTGTAATGTTACCGTTACCAACGTGGTCGATTGAGTTAACTGTGCCTGCGAAAAGTGCATTAGCAAGAGGTATGTCGCAGAATTCCATAATTGCACGTGGCTTTTCTGATGCCTGTTTAATAGTAATCATATGATTATCTTTAACACGGATTGTAGCATAAACTTCGTTTGTAATACCAATCTGGATATCACCATCAGCAATGTTTGATGCGCTGAATTTACCGATAGCATCCTGATTGCCAATCTGTGAAAGGGCAACTGATACTGTGTAGAATGTGCAGAGAGTATTGAGACGGAAGAAATCAGCATCTTTAAGTGCTTCTTCAGATGGTCTCATAACCTCTGTAAGACGGTCAGTGAGAGCTGTGAAGGTTTTAAGAAGGAAATTAACCTTAGTAAGACCTTTTGTTGGGATTGGAGTTACCTTGCCGTCGATAATTCCGTTAAATTTGTCGCAATTAGCAACAGGGATTTTGATGTCGCAATCAGCGTTCACACCATCATCCATACGGCAACCGTTTTTAGAGAATGTAAGTGTAGCACTTGGACCATTCTTAACATCAAAGGCAACAGAAATTGGTTTTTCAATACCTGAAATAATTTCTTTTGCTTTGTCGTCAAGTTCGCAAAGATTTTCCAAAGTGCCGAGAACTGCATACATATTTATGTAAGCAAGTGTTCTTGAATCAGTCATTTTTCGTTCCTCCTTATATGGAAAATTTCGTATATTGTGACCGAAAACTATTATACATAATAAGAATACCAAAAAAATGTAGGTAAATCAAGGAAAAATACTTAAAAATTCACAAAAAATTAATGATTTTTCTGAATATATATGTTATAATGTAACCAATAAAATGGGTGGTTATGTTTAGCAATCACCCAATTCAACAAATATATGTATTTTGTTAATAATCTGAAAGGATAGATATAGAAATGTCCCTATTCAAAAAACTCTTTGGTGATTATTCTTCACGTGAGGTAAAAAGAATAATTCCAATACAGAAAAAAGTTCTCGAGCTTGAAGAAGAATACAAGAAGTTAACAGACGCAGAACTTCAGGCAAAGACAGTTGAATTCAAAGAGCGTCTTAAAAATGGTGAAACACTTGACGATATTTTGCCAGAGGCATTTGCAACTTGTCGTGAGGCATCTGCCCGTGTTCTTAACATGCGCCATTTCCCAGTGCAGATTATCGGTGGTATTGTTCTTCACCAAGGCCGAATTGCAGAAATGAGAACAGGTGAAGGTAAAACTCTTGTTGCTACACTTCCTGCATACCTTAATGCACTTACAGGCAAAGGTGTTCATATTGTTACAGTTAACGATTACCTTGCTCGTCGTGACTCTGAATGGATGGGCAAGCTTTATAGATTTTTAGGTCTTTCAGTTGGTCTTATAGCTCACGATTTAGATGGTGAACAAAGACGCGCTGCTTATGCTTGTGATATTACTTATGGTACAAATAACGAGATGGGCTTTGACTATCTTCGTGATAATATGGTAATTTATGCTGAACAAAGAGTACAGCGTGGTCACAACTTTGCGGTAGTTGACGAGGTTGACTCAATTCTTATTGACGAAGCAAGAACTCCACTTATCATTTCTGGTATGGGTGATAAGTCAACTGACCTTTATAAAATTGCAAATGATTTTGTAAAGCGTCTTAAAATGTGCAAAGTTAAAGAAATCGATTCAAAACAAGGCATTGAAAACATTGCAGGTGAAGATGACGACTTTATCGTTGACGAAAAAGCAAAAACTGCTTCACTTACACAGAATGGTATCAAGAAAGCAGAAAAATTCTTCGGCCTTGAAAACCTTGCAGATGTAGAAAACCTTACAATTCAGCACCATATTGATATTGCTCTTAAAGCAATCGGCGTTATGAAGCGTGATGTTGACTATGTTGTTAAAGATGGTCAGGTTTTAATTGTTGACGAGTTTACCGGTCGTATTATGATTGGCCGTCGTTATTCTGACGGTCTTCATCAGGCAATTGAAGCAAAAGAAAATGTTAAAGTTGAGCGTGAGTCAAAAACTCTTGCAACAATTACATTCCAGAATTATTTCCGTCTTTACACAAAACTTTCAGGTATGACAGGTACTGCTATGACTGAAAGCACAGAATTCCAAGAGATTTATTCACTTGACGTTATTGAAATTCCAACAAATAAACCAATGGTAAGAAATGACGAAGATGATGTTCTTTACAAAACTGAAGTTGCAAAATATAGAGCAATTATTGAACAGATTTTAGAAAGCAACAAAAAAGGTCAGCCGGTGCTTGTTGGTACAACAAACATTGAAAAGAGCGAACTTTTAAGTAAAGCACTTCGCAAAGCAGGTATTCCACATAATGTTCTTAATGCTAAATATCACGACAAAGAAGCAGAAATCGTTGCACAGGCAGGTAAATTCGGTGCTGTAACAATCGCAACAAATATGGCGGGTCGTGGTACTGACATTATTTTGGGTGGTAACCCTGATTATATGGCTCGTGCAGAAATGAGAAGAATGGACTATTCTGACGAACTTATTGCAGAAGCAACTGGTTTTGCAGAAACAGATAATACAGATATTCTTGAAGCACGTAAAGTTTACCGTGAACTTGAAAACAAATATAAAGAAGAACTTCGCGAAGAACAACAAAAGGTACGCGACGCAGGCGGTCTTTATATTATAGGTACAGAGCGTCACGAGTCACGCCGAATTGATAATCAGTTAAGAGGTCGTGCAGGTCGTCAGGGCGACAATGGTCAGAGTAAATTCTTCTTGTCAGCAGAAGACGAACTTCTTCGTCTTTTCGCAGGTGACCGTTTCTATACAATTCTTGACACATTCAAGAGTATGGGTGATATTCCTGTTGAGGCAAAGATTTTTACAAATACTATTGAAAGTGCGCAGAAGAAAGTTGAAGGTAACCACTATGCAATGCGTCGCAATGTTATTAAATTTGACGACGTTATGAATGAACAGAGAAAGAAAGTTTACGAACAGCGTAATCAGATTCTTGACGGTTATGATATTCATTCTGCAATCCTTAAAATGATTGAGGGTTATGTTGATGAAACAGTTGATTTCTATTGCCCTGTATCAAATGATGTTAAGGATTGGAACATTAACGGTCTTATTAAGAAACTTAAGTTCCTTGTAGATAAAGATATTGTAGGAGAATACAATACAAACGCCGAATTCAAAGATTATTTCTATACAAAGGCAATGGAAATTTATGATGCAAAGTATTCAGAATACGGCGAACAAATTATGTCAGAACTTGAAAGAAAAGTTCTTCTTCACAATGTTGACCTTCGTTGGATGGACCACATTGACGCTATGGAAGAACTTAAACGAGGAATTTATCTTCGTTCTTATGCACAACAAGACCCTGTTGTTGCATTCCGTATGGAAAGTTATGATATGTTCGATGAAATGAACGCTCTTATAAGAGAGGGTACGGTTCTTACACTTCTTACATTCCGTCTTAAAAGCGAAGAAGATGTTAAGCGTGAGCAAGCGGCAAAAATTACTGCAACAAGCGGTGCTACTGATGGTAGTGATAAAAAGCGCCCTGTTAAAAAAGGCGAAAAAGTAGGCAGAAATGACCCATGTCCTTGTGGTAGCGGTAAAAAATACAAAAAATGCTGCGGCGTGAATGAACAGTAATTTTTGAAGGAGGAATTGAGTTGAAAGATAAAAATCTTAACAACGGTGCAGGCGACTATCGTGAAGAGATGGAAGAACTTGCACGAATCTTCAAAGAAGAACTTGATAAAGCAAGAGAAGAGTCAGAAGAAACTGTAGAAACAGAAGAAAATCAAGAATATGAAGTTGAGGGTTATGCTATCACAATGGGCGAATCAAAATCCAAAGAAGAACTCACAGAAGACGAACTTTGTGAATGTTGTGGCGAAAGACCAAGAGGCACAGAGAAAAATCCTAGCAGTCCTTTCTGTTCAGAGTGTGAAGCGATTCTTGAAAAATACCCATATGACTGGAAAGGTGCAGTAGCAGCAATTCTTACAGTTTTTGTTACTATTGTTGCGGTAATTTCATTTGCAACAAATGTGCCGATTTTCTCATATATGATTGAGGGCGAAAAAGCATACAATGAACATAATCTTCTTTCTGCATTTCAGAAATATAACAAGGCGTTGTCTCATATAGACGAAGAAGATGATGGTAAATATCTTAATCTTTATGAAAAACGAATTCTTCTTAACTATGATTTGGTTGATATGGATTCAGTAGTTTCTGATGCGGGCAAATATTTCTCAGAAACAGCAAAGAAAATGCCTATGTATAAAGATGTTGCAGAAATAGAAAAACAACTTATAAATATGCAGGCAACTGTGCTTGTAATTCAAGATGTTCTTGGTGCATATGCTGATGTTACTGACCATAACTATGATGAAATAATGGGTAAACTTAACGCTCTTTCAGACAAAAAGATTTATGTGAAGGGCTCTGAATATCACCTTGAGGGTGAAGAGGGATTTACTCCTACTGGTAAAGAAGAAATTTATACTTGTGATGATGCTTGGATTAACATGTATAAGTATTCACTTGTTCAATATGCAGGTAAAGATGACAAGGTAATTGCAGAATACTTAAGTAAAGCAGCAGAGGGTTCGGATTACCTTGCAAAACTTGTTAATCCGTTACTCTCGGCAACATATGTAGGAATTGGCGAATATGAAAAAGCAGAAGCCCTTGCGAAAGAAATCCGCGAAGACAATAAAGAAAGTGTAGACTACCATATGGTTGTGTCAATGCTTTCACGTTATCGTGATAAGGATTATCAAAAAGGCATTGACACTTGCATTAGCGGTCTTAATATGTTGGCAAGTATTCCTGACGGCGACGACTATATTCCGCAAATGGGCTATATTCTTTCAATGCAGAAAACACTTAATTACATTATGTTGAAAGACTATAAGAGTGCTTATGCATCTGCAAAAGAATGCTATTCATATCAGGCAGAAACATATTCAATTTCAGTTCAGGTAAGAGATATGTACGCTATGTTGGCACTCCAAACAGGCGACACAGAAACATTCAAAACTCTTGAAGAAGAAATTAAAGAGTATGGTGAAGAGGCATCTGGCTTCTCAAGTGATGTGAAAAATTACAGAGACGGCAAAGTTACTTTGCAGGAATTAGCGATGAGTGGAGGTTATGATTTAATATGAGTATGGTTTATATAATTGTAAAAACATTGACACTTCCCGGTGCAATGCTCCATTCATTTTTTGAACATATGAGTTGCCGTGCCTCAAAAGTACTTGTTGATGATGCAAGGGCAGTTCAGTTTAATGAAATGCTCGGCCATATTGACCACGAACTTATAAAGAGAAAAGGTCCAAGTTTTGACGTTTGCTTTATTCCATTTTTCTTTAATCTTGTGTTGGGATTTTTAATACTCTGTCACGGTGCTACCGAAATTATTTACCTTGGCAGATATGACCAGTGGTTTTCTTGGATTTGCCTTTACCTTGGCATTTCACTTTTGACAAACCTTTTCCCACAGATTGAAGATGTTATGATGTTAAAAGAAAACTTCTTCCAAAAAGGGAAAAATCCTATTTCAAAAATTCTTGTAGCACCACTTTATGCAATCTTTTTTGTAGGTGCACGCCTTGAAAAATGGGGTGTAACACTTATTACTTCAATCCTTTTCGCATTCGCAACACCATATATTTTAGGAACATTCATTCCTGCAGTATATGAGTGGTTTAGATAATTAGACATAAGAAAACCCGACCATCAAGGTCGGGTTAATTTTTGCTTTTTATTGTGCGTCTGCACCCGTAAATCTTATGAGTTTAAGATTCGGTGCGTTTTCTGCATCAATTGCTTTGTTGTAATCGTCGCAGATGTTACCCCACTGTACAGATGATTTTTCAATAAGCACATTTTTTGCGTTTCTTATAAAGAAACCGCTGTTTTTATACTTTTCAACACCATATTGAAGACAAGGGCGTAAATCGTAAAGTCCACAATCCCATTTTGATGTTTTTGTCATTGTAACGCTTACATTTTCAAAGATTACATCTTCAATCATATTTTCTTCCGTACCGTGAATAAGCACACCATTTTCACCTTTGCAGGTAATATTACGGAAACGAATATTCTTGATTTTACCTGACTTTGTATTTTCATCGCGATTGAATGTAGTAATAACAATTGGCTCGGCTGTGCCCCACCAATCAGGGCAGAAGCGACGAGTTTCAATAATGCAGTTTGAATATGTAACATTTTCAACATTACCGCCATCACGAATCTGAATTGAAAGTCCGCGATTGCTTCGTGAAATAATGCAGTTGTCAACTATAACATTACGGAAATCGCCAACACCCTCTGTACCGATTTTAATTGCAGCAGATGTTGAAATGAGAGTACAATTTGCAATAATAATATTTTCGCAAGGGCCATATTCTGCATTACCTTTTGATGTTTTTAAGCAAATACAATCGTCTGCACACTCAACATGACAACCAAGAATTCTTACATTTGTGCAGTGGTCAGGGTCAATACCGTCTGAGTTTGCAACATCAAGGTCGTTAAGAATACGGATTTGAGAAATAAGCACATCATCACAACCTGCAGGATGCAAAGTCCAGAAAGGTGCATCAACAATTGTTACATCTTTGAAAGTAATGTTGTTACTCTTTTCAATGTAAATTACTGTTGGGCGTGGGTAAAAATTGCCTGTTACATAGTATTTGTCTTTACGCTCAACAAAAGCGTGACCGTTAGCATCAATAGTGCCTTCGCCTGAAATTGTGCAACCGTCTGCCTCATAACCATAAATGAATACGAATGATGGTTTACCTGTAACAGGGTTGCCAATAAGTGCAGTTTTTGGGTCATTAATCATATTGCAAGGACGAATATAACCATCAATATTGTCAGTTGCTTTAAGACGAGAGCCCTTCTGCAAATGAAGTTCAACATTTTTCTTCATACGGATTGAATCGGAATAATATGTTTTGCCAGAAGTGAGCACAACTGTACCGCCACCATTTTCTTCTGCCTTATCAATAGCAGATTGAATAGCAACACAGTCATTGTTTACACCATTGCCAAGTGCACCAAAATCTTCAGGATAGAAAAAGAGCATAATGTTGACCTCCGTTGATTTGTTTGGAGCTGGTGAACAGATTTGAACTGTCGACCTACTGATTACGAATCAGTTGCGCTACCGACTGCGCCACACCAGCATATTTATGCAAGAAACATTATAAAATAATCATAAAACTTTTTCAAGTATTTTAATGCAAAAGTAATTAAAGTGTGATACAATGATAAAAGTAATCCGAAAGGAGTGTATGATTTGACAAAAGTTGCGTTTGTAACAGGTGGGGCAAAAGGCATTGGCTCTGCTATTGTTAAAAGATTTATAAAAGACGGCTACAAGGTGGCTTTTACCTATAATAGTTCTGAAGATAAGGCACAAGCTCTCGCAAATGAATTGGGCGAAAATTGTAGGGCATATAAGCTTGATATTACTGACAGTAATGCGGTAAATACTGTAATGGCAGATGTTGAAAAGAATTTCGGCGAGATTTATGTACTTGTAAATAATGCAGGAATTGCCGAGCAATCACTTTTTACTGACATTACAGATGATATGTGGCACAAAATGATTGAAACAAATTTAAGTGGTGCGTTTTATTGCTCTCGTGCCGTGCTTAAATATATGATTAATCGCAAGTGTGGTAAGATTATTAACATTTCTTCAATCTGGGGTGAAACAGGCGGCTCTTGTGAGGTGCATTATTCCGCTTCTAAGGCAGGGCTTATTGGCATGACAAAAGCCCTTGCTAAAGAGGTTGGGCTTTCAGGAATTACCGTAAATTGTGTTTCTCCAGGCGTGATTTTAACTGATATGACTTCACATTTTGACGAAGACACAATGAATGAATTAAAAGAAGAAACACCGCTTAATAAAATCGGTACACCAGAGGATGTTGCAGGTGCAGTTAGTTTTCTTGCATCAACCGATGCGGATTTTATTACAGGTCAGGATTTGGCGGTTAATGGCGGAATGAATATATAAGTGCAAAACGAAACCCCGACAATTTTTGTCGGGGTTAATTTTATCTCTTTTTAATTCCCTCAATAAATTTTCCGTAGTGTTTTGGCTCAACGAGTGGGGGAAGAAGTTGAACAACTTTTTTGAATACTTCACAAACTGGCTTAATCGGTATCATCTGGTCGAAGAATCCGCCAAGAGTTGCAAGAATATCGCCCACATAAGGTGTACTTGATGGTGTCATTACAACTTTATCGTTTGCTCTGAAATTAAACACCATATTACGCTTGCCAACTGTCTGAATAGGACGGATTGAAACAAGCAATGTTTCGTCGTCAATCCAACTTGCATTTGCACAAACCTTGAACTCAATTTGTCCTAAAGTCATTGTTGAGTATCTGTAATGACCATCCATACCGAGTTGGATTTTGTTATGCTCGTTACCCTCGCTCCAACGGAAAGTACATTCTTCACCGTTGAAATCGAATTTAACCATATCAATATTGCCCGCTTTGTCACTCATCATATATGTAACGGCAAGTGGTAACACGCTTACTTGGAAGCCAACAAGGTTAAGCAGAATCTTTTTGCGGAATTTAATATATCTGTCCTGAATTTCTTGCTCTTTTGCAGGATGCACGCTAAGTACAGGTGGTACAGATGAATTTGCTTCAAGTTCTGTGTCTTCGTCTGCCTCTTCAAAAGCGCGTGGGAAGAATTCGAAAATACCATCAAGACCTGCCTGTTCTTCTGTAATTGATGAGTTAACAACAACTACCGCGTTATGTTGTGGGAATACAATGCCAAACTGCGAGAACATTCCATCTGCACGGTAACCGCCTAAATGGTCAAGCCAGAAACAATAACCATAGCCGTATGATGAATCAGTACCAGGTCGGTTATATTCGTTGTCAATCTGTTTAGAAGATGCAAGGTGCACCCACTCAGCAGGAATAACCTGTTCACCTTTATATTTACCATTTTTAAGGTAGCAAAGCATAACCTTTGCAAGGTCTTCAGTTTTAAGGTAAAGTCCCCAACCACCTGCTTCAATGCCGTTACGGTCAGTTTCCCAGAAAGGAAAATCAATTCCTAATGGCTCAAAAAGTCGTGGACGCAAGTATTCGCGCATACTCATTCCTGTAACTTTATTGACGATTGCAGAAAGCATAAAAATGTTTTCGTTTATGTATAAGAATTTTTCGCCTGGCTCAAAAACCCAAGGGGAGTTGATATAATCTTCAATCCAATCAACCTTTGCCTTATCTGAAAGAAAACTTGGTTGTTTGCCCGATGACATTCTTAAAAGATTGTGAATTGTAAGCTTTTCGAAACGCTCATCTGGATTTTCAGGTGCATATTCAGGGAAGAAATCTAAAAGTTTATCGTCTAATGAGATAAGCCCCTCGCTAACTGCAAAGCCCACGGCAGTTGCGGTAAAAGATTTACTTACTGAATACATAGAATGAGTGGTGTTTTTGTCAAATGGCTCATTATACCATTCAACAGCAACTTTACCGTTACGGATTACCATTAAAGAGTGATAATCAAGACCTTTTTCTTTGGCGTTTTTGAAAAACTCGTTTACAACTTTTGCAGAAACGCCTGCACTCTGGGGGCTTTTTGCCCTAAGAATTGCCTTTGTAGTTGACATAAAATCATCCCTTAACCATTCTTATTTTTTTGCGTTTTGCTTTTATTCTGTTACGGCGGATTATGAGAAGAATATATATAATAATCAACACCGCAAAAAGCACGAAAAGAATTTTGAAAACTGTGCTTGAAACAACGGTTTTAATACCGTCAAGAATTACAAGAATCATACTACGGCTAACATTTTCTGCGGCAACAAGGTCAACTGTTGCAACAACATCTTCACCGTAAAGAATTTCTGCCTTGCCTAAGACATCACCTTTTTTTATAGGTGCTTTTACTACTTTAGGAGTTTCGCTTTCAATAGGTCTTATTACAAGACTTCCTGATTCTGTGCCAGATGGGACTAATGCAGACATTTCTTTTGCGGGAAGAAGTCGCAAATGGTCAACTTTCCAGTTGTATTTAACATCAACAACAGTTACAACATCAGTAGTGTTTGTAACCTTTGTAAGAACGATATTTTTGAATGCCCACTCATAGATTTTTTTACTGTCAGTAAAAGCAACATTTTCTTCAACATTATCGCCGTCAATATCATACTGCGGTGCATTCATAACAACAAGCATATAGTTGTAACCGTTTTTAGATGCGGTTGAAATAACACAATGGCCTGCAAGTGCGGTTGTACCTGTTTTTACGCCAGAAATATATGGACTGTAATAATCCTTATATGCAGGGTTCATCATTTTGTTTGTGTTGTTAAGGTATCTCACATAAGGGTATTTGTTAGTAGGTGCAATTTCGTGTCGTAATGTGCTTGTAATTTCTTTGAATGTAGGATTTTCTAATGCATATTTTGTAATTTTGTAAAGGTCATAAGCGGTTGTAATGTTTTCGCCATTTTCATCAAGACCGTGGGCATTGATGAATTTTGTGTTTTCACAACCAAGTTTCTTAACAAACTCATTCATCATTACAACAAAGTTTTCAATACTGCCACCGCCAATATAGTCGGCAAGAATGTTTGCGGCATCGGCAGCAGATGGAATCATAAGAGCATATAAAAGCTCTTTTACTGTAAGGGTTTCGCCTGCAAGAATACCAACAGTTGCAGCATTTTGCTCATAAAGTCCGTTAAGGGACTCGCGCTTACAAGTAAGAGGAGTGCTTAAATCATCACAATTTTCAAGCACAAGCATACAAGTAACGATTTTTGTGATTGATGCGGGTGCAGTTTTCTTATCTGCATTTTTATCGAAAATTACAGTTTCACTATCTGTATTTACAAGCAAAACAACATCTGCTTCTGTTTCTAACAGAGAGTTAAAAGATGCAGAGGCGCTAACGCCAAAAATTCCCATTAAAATTGATATGCAGATTAAAACTGAAAACAGTTTCTTCAAAATTAATCACCCACTTGAAAAATCTTTACGAAAGTTATAAAATAAGTATATCACAATTAATTTTATTAGTCGATACAGAAAAGGAAATTTTTTGAAATGATTTATATTACAGGCGACACTCACGGTGACCGCAAGCGTCTTTCACGCTTTGCTTTAAGACACTTAAAGGAAGGCGACACGTTGATTATATGCGGAGATTTCGGATTTATGTGGAACGACAGTAAAGCCGAACGAGATTTCTTATTGAATTTAGGTAAGAGAAAATATAATATCTGTTTTATTGATGGTACTCACGAAAACTTTGATTTGCTTAATAATTATGAAATAAGTCAATGGAATGGTGGTAAAGTGCATCAGATTTATGGCAATCTTTATCATCTTATGCGCGGTCAGGTGTTTGAAATTGAGGGTAAACGTATTTTCACAATGGGTGGGGGCGAAAGTTCCGATATTGATATAAGAAAAGACGTAGACGCTTGGTCAAAAGACGAAATAACTACACAAGAAGAGCTTTTAGAAGGTGCAGAAAATCTCGAGATGGCGGGTTATGATATTGATATGATTATCACACACGAGCCACCACTTAAAGTAAAGAGTTTCTTGAATCTTAATGACACCGCAACATACCGCGTAACAGCACTCAATGCATATTTTGAAGAACTTTCGGGTAGTTGTAAGTTCAGAAAGTGGTATTTCGGTTCACTTCATATTGATAAATATATTTCAAAAACTCATCGTGCTATTTTCAAAGATATGGTAAATGGTGAAACAGGTGAGAAGATATAAAAACAAGGCAGTTCGTTTGAACTGCCTTAATTTTTTATTCCTTTTCAGTTTGTGTTTCTGTTTGGCTAAAAGAGTCGTTTTGGAAAACGATTGTCATAATACTTTTTTCGGGTAGCTCTATTTCTGTAATTTCACCCTCATAGGTTTGTTGCATCTGCATATCTTGTGTTGTTGTGAAAACGCTCATATACTGAGCATTAACCTTAAACTCGATATTTCTGCTAACGCCCTCATTTACCACAACTGTAACTATTTTATTATCGGGGGTAAGATATGAAACATAGTTTACGCCATATTTCATAAGTGTAATAGTTTTTGCACCGTCTTTTTCTTCAACATTCTTTATTACATCGTTGATATTCTTTTCGGTTGAGATTTTTACGCTACCTTTTGGAATAAAGTTACTAAAATGAGCAACTGCGTAATATCTCATTGCAATTTCATATTCGCTGAAATCGTCAGTTGCAGCAAGAAGTCCGTCGGAGTATTTTTTACCGTCGTCACCAATACCGATTCCGTTAACGCCTACCCAAGCAGTCCATGAGTTAATGTTGCTGAAATTTAAGTCGTTTGCCATAACTCGTGCTTGACGGAGTGCGCCATCGATAGAATCAATAGGTGCGTCGCAAGGAAGATGACACCATTCGGACATTTCAACAGGAATATCGTCAACATTTTCTTTAATCCAGTTGCCAAGACCGATTTTGTTGTTTACCAAATCATCTGCCCAATAACTGTGGTATGATAACGCGCCTAAATATGGGCGGATTTCTTCGTCTTTGTATATGTAATCAAACCATTCGTAAAGGCGGTGTCCAATTTCGCCTGATTCAGGACCTGCAAGTTTAACATCAAGATTTTTCTCTTTGATTTCTTTAACAACTGCTTTATACACCGCGTAAATATCTTCGGAGTTGTAGAAGCAACCCTCCTGACTCTGATTTACACTTGCCACGCCCCAAGACCAGTTTGGCTCGTTAATAGGGCTTATGTATTTAACAGGTACGCCTTTGTTGATGAAATATTCTGCGATTGTAACAAGGTATTCAGCATACGCTTCATATTTTTCGGGGGCTATGTTGCTAACCCACCAATTTTCGTTACCGTATGCTTTACCATTAAGAGTCATTGAGTAGTGAGGGGAGTTTGCGAAAAGCACAACAGTATCAATACAACCGTAAGAAAGGCAAAGGTCTAAAAACTTTTGTGCCGCTGCATCGCGAGTAAAGTCGTATTCAAACTCGCCGCTTTCTTCGTTATACACATAGAAACTTTCAGTCTGACGCCAAGGATTAGTGATTTTTGTTTCAGGATTATCTTTTGACCCCGCGCCAATGTTATAGCGGTAAATATTAAGCCCTAACCCCTCTTTACTGTAAAGAAGTTTTGCAACTTCTTCGGCGTGTTCACTGTTACCTGCAAGTTGTGACCACCAACAAGCAGATGCGCCAAATCCGTCAAGGATTTCACCTTTTTCACTTGTATCAATAGTCAGTTTAACATCGGCGGTCTGTGATTTTTCAATATACCAATCTGCATTGTAGAAAATCTTTTCAAAGAAAATACCCATAACCGCAACGGTTGTTGCAAGCAATATGGCTATTATTGGGATTAAGATTTTTAGTGCCTTTTTCATTTCTTTCTCCTTAAAAATAAAGGCGGGGATAAACCCCGCCGAAGTTTACCTTTTATTCAAAATCCGGCTCGATTACGCCGTAGCCACCGTCATTTCTCTTATAAACAACACAGATGTCATCAGTTTCTGCATTGCGGAACATATAAAACATATGTCCTAATAGTTCCATTTGAAGAATTGCTTCTTCAACAGATTCCGGCTTTAATACAACGGTTTTTGTTCTTACGACTTCGAAATCTTCTTCGTCGTCAATGTCTGCAACAAAAATGTCATCAAAAGAAACATCGCGAAGTTTTCTTTCAATTCGAGTCTTGTTCTTTCTGATTTGACGAACAAGTGAATCAACACACATATCAAGAGCATCTTCTAAATCATCGCTACGCTCTTGTGCGCGGAAAATCATACTCTTTTTAGTGAGAGTGATTTCACAGATTTTCTCGTTCTTCTCAACCGTTGCAGTGATTTTTGCCGTTGCATCAGGTCCGAAGAATTTCTCAACCTTACGAAGTTTTTCTTCCGCCCTGTCTTTAAAATTCTCTCTTGGGGTACATTTACGTCCGATAATGGTAATGTTCACAACGACATCTCCTTTGCGTATGAAATTTTTTGAACAAATAATTTGTTCACCATTATTGTAGCATATATGCACAGAAAAATAAAGAGTTTTAATAAAATTTTATTTATTTTTTACAATACTGTGGTTTTGTGGCGTGTTACATGACACCCTACATTTACTGCAACGGGGAGCCCTGCGATATGTGTAGGTGCAGTTTCAATGTTTACCGCAAGGGCGGTTGTCTTTCCGCAAAATCCTTGAGGACCTATATTGGTTTTGTTTATAATGTTGAGCAAATCTTCTTCCATTTCTCTGTAAAATGGATTTTCATTACGCTCACTTGTATCACGACAAAGTGCCTTTTTTGAAAGATATGCACAGTGTTCAAAATCGCCACCAATACCAACGCCTAAAACGATAGGTGGGCAAGGGTTACCGCCCGCAATGGTTACAGTTTCAACAACAAAATCCATAATATCTTCTTTTGTGGCAGACGGAGTAAACATTTTTATTCTGCTCATGTTTTCACTGCCGAAGCCCTTTGGCGCAACTGTGATTTTAATATTTTCGCCCGCTACAATTCTTGTATGAATAACGGCAGGGGTGTTGTCATTTGTGTTTACTCTGTTGAGCGGGTCGCTTACTATGGATTTTCGCAAAAGTCCATCAACATAACCTTGTCGTACACCTTCATTTATAGCGTCTTCAAAATTACCGCCTATAATGTGAACATCTTGACCGATTTCAGCAAAAATTACTGCCATACCTGTGTCTTGGCAAATGGGAATATTAAGTTCTTTTGCGCAATCAAGGTTATAAAGCAAATCACTCATAACATTTTTGGGTAAATCTTTTTCTTCAGATTCATAACCGTCTTTAATACGGCAAACCAAATCAGAAGGTAATGTTTTATTCGCTTTTATGCACAATTCTTTAACTGTGTCAGTAATTTGTGAACACAAAATTTCTCTCATATTTATCAACCTAAAACTAAAGGGCAGATTAACTGCCCTTGTATTATTTACTACCTCTGCGATAACCGTTGCTACGAGTACCTCGTTTGTTAGCGTTGCGGTTTAAGTCGCTGAATTTATCTTCACTCTGGGTTTTGAATTTCGCCATCATATCTTCAAAAGACATAGGAACATTCTGTTCCTGTGGTGTAGCACCTTTCCAGCCCTTGTTAGTGTTTCTGTTTTGATTTCTTGGTTTAGATGGTTTTGGCTTTTCAGGTTGTGGTAATGCCTTTTTTATTGAAAGACTTACTTTGCCTTTTTCGTTGATTTCAACTACTTTTACTTTTACTTTGTCGCCCTCTGATAAATGCTCATTAATGTCATTTACATATTCTGCGGCAACTTCAGAAATATGTACCATACCTGTTGTGCCATTGTCAAGTTTTACAAAAGCACCAAAATTTGTTAACCCCGTAACCGTTCCTTCATAAACGGTATCCATGTCAAGTTGCATAAAACTGCAAATCCTCCTAAATCTTAAGCCCCCGGTGTAATATCATAGAACACTTTTTCATTAGGCATTACAAAGCCGAGTTTTTCACGGGCGATTTGTTCCATATAGTCGCCCTTATCTTCATTATCAACAATAGACTGAAGATACTCATTGTCGGCAATAATTTGCTGATACTCAATGTTAAGTTGCTCTTTGACTTCTTCACGTTCGCGAATTTCAATTTGAAGACCAATTATAGTAATAATAAAATAGCCCACAAGTAAGAAAAGAGCGAGAGTAAGAATGAAACTTCGTTTCTGTTTACGCTTTTTAGCATTAGCAGATTTTTTCTGTGCCATAATATTACTCCTCACTTTCTTCATTTTCGCGATTTACCGTATGTTGCTTTTTTACAAATAAATTATACAACAACCGCTTATTTACTTTCAAGAGGAATTTTGATTTATTTTTGATGTTTTTCGTGTTTTTTCTCTGTTTTGCGAATATTTTGTTAAACAATTTCCTTAATTTGCCAAACATAAATACAAATGGAAAAGAAAGTGTCTTAAAGATTTTTATAAATATCTTTTTGATTGTACTGATTATTCTTTCACTGAATGAGAAAATAATTACACCGAGAGAAAAATAATACACGCAAAATCCCGCACCTGCACCGAGAAGCAAATATAGACGGATTTCCCCCTCGTTTATGGTAAGACAGAATAAAAACAAAGAGAAACATAAGAATATGCAATAAAGAATATCTGAAATGATTGTTGCAATTTTTCCGTTACTTATGCTTATTCGGATTATGCGGAACAAATCGTAAAAAATCCCCATAATAAAGCCAAAACCGAGAGAAAGCAGAAATCCGCGAGTTTGCGAAGCAAGACTTAATCCGTAAAGGTAATCTGTCATCTTAATACCTTAGCGAAAAAACCCTGTGCTTTAGGACGAATATCTGTGTATGTAAGAGAAGAAATTTCGCCGTCAACCATTAATTCGCTTTGCTCAAGATTAAGGCGTGTTATGTGAAGATTCCAACCGCGGATTGTAAGTTCACCTGAATCAGTAATGGCAATTATAGTCTGCTCATCAAAAGAGTCAATATCGGTAACGCCCGAAACGGAAAGTTTTTTACGGTCCTCCATAATAATGTTGTGGGGGAGCTTGTGAATGCTTTTTTCATCTGTCATAGGTATAGACCTCCTTTTACTTAAATTGTATGAGCAAAAGGACAAAGGTATGACAGCAAAAAAGGACAGCAAACGCTGTCCTTAATTCTATTTAGCAAATACGCCTTTCCAGTCGTCTGGCTCGGCGTTATAAAGTACACCATCAAGAAGAATATCAAGAATTTCTGAAATGTTTTCAGTGCCTTTTTTGAGTTTAAGTATTTTCTTAACTCGTTTATTGAAAAGAGCAGACATTGCTTTGTATTCTGGTGTGTCAGGTGTATATGGCTCGTTGCCATAGTACATATTTGTAATTGCCTCTAAGACAAAATCTTTAACAATTCTGTTTTTAATTGACTCGTCAACATATTTGCTTATACCGAAAAGTTTACCGAATGTGCCAAATGTTGCTTTCTGTAAGAATTTACCGAAAGGTACAAGTACTGGTTTTGCTTTGTAAATCTTTTCAGGTGTCATACTGAAAGATGTTGAAAGTTTTGCAAGCATTGGGATGTCATAAGCCATTGAGTCAAATATAGCATTTAAGAATTGCAAGAAATTCTCTTTTGTGTATTCGTCAACGGTTTTGCCTTGTAAATCCCACTGGAATTTTTCAAGTTTAACGCTATCAACAAAAACTTCTGTGTCGGTCATTTTGACTTTTCGCATAACAGCAGGGTAACCAACTGCAGAGGCAGTGTTGATGTCATAAAAATCGTTACCCTTTGCAGTTGTCATTTTTGCAATATTCATCATATGAGTATGGCCGGTAAAAATGAATTTTACACCATTATCTGCAAGAAATTCTGATGTTTTTTCGTAGTCCCCAAGCATATCGCGTTTGCTAAAAAGCGGGTATATAGGGCTTGGTGGCAATACAGGGTGATGAGTAACCGCAAATATGTAATCGCCATTGGCGTGAGCGTCGTCGATTTGCTCTTTAATCCACTCTAAACAATCGTCATAGTAACCACAGAAGAATTCGTCGCCGTCATCATTTAAGCAGAGAAGACGATAACCCTCTTGTAACTGTACGCAGTAAGAATGGCTTGGTTTATGTAATGAAATTGCTTCGCTTATACCAAAATCTTTATAGATTTCTAAAAGGTCGTCACGGTCGGTGCGTGTTGCAGTAAGAATTTCATCGCCAACACATTTTTCTGCTTTACCTGTGCCGTTGCCGTTTTCCATAAAGTAATCGTGAGTGCCTGTTGTAAGATAAACTTTTTTGCCTGCATCTTTAAGACGATACAGTTTTGGAAGCAAATCTTTATGACTTTCCATAGCGCCGTTACAGGTAACATCCCCTGTAATGAGAATGATATTTGTTTCGGTGTCGGCAATCATCATATCTACCCAAGCATCAATCATAGCGCCTGTTTCTTTAAGACATTTTTGGTCAGAAAGACAAATGCTCTCAAATGCCTTGCCTTCTGTGCCAAGTTCAAGGGCGTAGTGGTGTAAGTCAGTTATCTGATAAAAATTTAAGTCTGCCATAATTATTCTCCTGACGCTCTTTTTTCAATAATGTAATCGTGTACTTTGTCTGCAAGTTCGCCATAAACCTTGAACTTCTTGCGGAATACAATAAGAGAAGCAAGGAAGAAGAGCATTGGCACACCGAAGCAGATAATACCGATACCTGTTTTTGTTGTATCGTTAAGACCAACATTTGCAGTAATCTGTTCGTTGTAGTTCATAAGTCCAAGACCGCCGAAAAGCACGATTGTCTGCATTGTGTAAGCCATTTTTTGTAAGAAGCCCTTCATTGAGAAGGTAATGCTTTCACTTCTTTCGCCATTTTTGTATTCGCCGTAGTCAACAATGTCCGCAAGGAAGATAGTCTGTGAAACGAACATTGAAGAAACACCAACAGATGCAAGAATATAGCAAATGTCCATAATAATAACATTAAGTTTAAGAATTGGACCAGTTACAAGCATAAGTGCATAACCTGCGATTGCTGTGCAAAGTGAAATTGTGTATGTTTGTCTTTTTGAGAACCATTTTGTAAGCACAGGAACAACCAAAAGACCAAGCACTGAGCCAACAGTACCGATTAGTTGGAAAGTTGATTGTAAGCCAGGGTCGCCAAGAGCATCAGTAAAATAGTAAACGGCAGTTGAGCTTGTTAAATACCAACCCGCATTTGAAAGCATTGCGAAAACAATGAACACAACAAGCTGGTCGTTGCTCTTGATAACATTAAAAATCTGTTTAAGTGAGAATTTCTTTTTCTCGCCGTAAACAACATTAGTTTCTTTTGTAATAAGCACACAAACAAGTGCGAAGAAAACAAGTGCCACGCCACAAATTCCTGCCCAGCGTGAGAAACCACTTGCGCTATAACCTTTAGCGTCTGTAATACCGCTTGAAAGAAGAGGGCAAAGTTTTGGTGTGAGAATTGAGATAATTCCCTGACCAATACCTGAGAATGAGCGGGCAACTGTTGCTACAAGATTTCTTTCTTTTTCTTCACTTGTGAATGAAGGAATCATTGACCAATAAGGAATATCAGCCATTGTGTTTGTCATACCCCAAAGAATATACATAACGCCTATGTAGATATAAAGAGGAAGTCCACTCATACCGAATGATGTGAACAAAAGGAAAAGCACAACGGCATTACAAATCGCACCAATTAAAATCCAAGGTCTGTATTTACCGTGTTTTGTTCTTGTGTTGTCAACAATTGTGCCCATCATAGGGTCATTAATACCGTCCCAGATACGTGCAAGGGGAGTAATTAGAAGCAAAAAGCCCTCTTGAAGACCTAATACGCTTGAAAGATAGTATGAAAGGTATGAATAAAACATACCGTAACTTAAATCAAGACCGATTGCGCCTACGCCATAGCCCAAGGCGGTAGGTAAAATAGATTTCTTTTTAGTTGCCATTGTTTCGCACCTCATTAATCTTTTGCTTTAACTCGTTTTCAATTTCAGGGAATTCGCGGGAGAAGTTTTCTTGTTTTTCTTCATATTTTGAAAGAGCAAGCGAGAAAATTCCTACTGTTGCCGTAACAAATGGGGCAACTTTAATTGCAGTTTTAATAAGTTTTTTAGCGTCCATTAGTCACGAGTCACCACCGTTCCAATAGTTTTTGCGCCAATAAATTCTGAAATGATATTGTAACGGACTCTGCCGTTAAGAATTGCAACTTCTTTTACTCCGTTTTCAATAAGATTTATAATATTGTTGATTTTTGGTATCATTCCACCTTTTGCAAGACCACTATCTAAAAGCATTTTTGCTTTTTCGATTGTGATATGCTCTAAAGCAGTTTTTTCGTTCTGACTGTCAAGGAAAATTCCGTTAACATCTGTAATATAAACAAGGTAATCTGCAGAAAGTGCTAATGCAATTTGCCCTGCAGCGTCATCTGCATTAATGTTTACTGTGCCGAGAGCCGAGCATCTGCCAACAGGGGAGATAACTACTGTGTAATCTTTTTCAAGAAGTGTATCAATAAGTGTTGTATCAACTTTACTTATGTCGCCAACTCTACCTAAAGATTTACCGTTAATATATTTTGGGAGTGCAGTTAAAATGTTGCCATCAGTTCCGCTTATACCAACTGCAGAAATATTGCTTTGTGAGAAACGCTCAACGATTTTTTTGTTAACGCTACCAGAAAGCACCATTTCTACAACGCCCATTTCTTCGTCGCCTGTAACACGATAACCCTCGTAGAATTCTGATTTAAGATTCATTTTGTCGAGAGTTTTACTGATTTCTTTGCCACCACCGTGCACAACAACGATTTTAGCACCAACCATTGTAAGAAGTGCAATATCTTCAAGAAGATTTTTCATAAGTGTTTCGTCGTCAAGACAACTGCCACCAAGCTTGATTACAACTTTTTTGTTGTGAAGCTTGTGAAGTTGGGGGAGTATGTCTTGCACACTTTTTATCTTCTCATCACTATCAAGTCCGTTTTTTTTATCGTATTCTTTGAGTGCTTTTATTGTGTATTCAACGTCAGTAGGGCAAGGAATATATTCAACTCCGCGCTTTTGTCTTGTTTCGTTGCCCTTACCGGTTATAAGAATAACGCTATCTGCGCCCATTTCATTGATTGCAGTAGAAATTGCAACTCCACGGTCATCAATAATCTTGTATTTCCCGTTTTGCGATTCAACAAATGATGCAACCTCTTTTGAAATCTTTTCAAGTGGCTCTTCGCCCGGGTCTTCTTCAGTAATATATGTCATATCGGCATACATACCTGCCATTTCGCCTAAATCCTTACGACGAATAAGTGCCTTGTTGCCCGGACAACCGAATACAATAGCAACTTTTCTGCCAGGGTATTCTTGGCGTACAGATTTGAAAAGATTTTCAAAGCTCATTCTGTTGTGAGCATAGTCAACAATTGCAGTAATACGCTTGTCGGCGTTTTCATAAACTTCCATTCGACCACTTGAACGCGCCTTTAGAAGTCCTGTGTAAATATATTGTTCAGGAATGCCCAGTTTTGTGCACACAGCAATAGCACAAAGTGCATTTTCAACATTGAAAAGACCGGGAATTGTAAGTGTAAAGTCGCGGTCAAAATCTTTTGTTTTAACTGTGAAAACTGTGTCGGAGCCGTCTTTACGAATGTTGTAACCGTAAACATCTGCATTCGCATTTTTAGTACTGAAAGTAATAACTTCAGGTGCATTTTTTGAGGCATTTAATACATCTTCGCTACGGTCGGTATCAAGATTTACAACTGCAGTTTTGCATTGTGTAAAGATTTTCATTTTTGATTGGAAATAGTCTTCAAAATCAGGGTGCTCAATAGCACTTATGTGGTCAATGCCGATGTTAAGATAACAACCGATTGTGAAAGTTACACCGTCAGTTCTGCCGTATTTAAGGGCTTGTGAAGAAACCTCCATTGTAAAGTGCTTAATATCACTTTTAATAGCATTGTCAAAATGCTTGTGAAGGTCGAATGGCTCAGGAGTAGTTAAGTGGCTTTCAATATTGATAATGCCGTCATAAGTGTCAATTGAAGATACAATTGCACTTGGACCTTTGCCGAGAGATGCAAGATATTCGTCTTCAATGTATTTTATAAAGTACGCTGTTGTGGATTTGCCTTTTGTACCTGTAATACCAACAAGGTTTAACTTGTCCCAAGCGTTGTTATAGAAAAAGTTTGCAGAAAGATACATTGACTTTCTAATATCTGACACAAGAATACAAGGAGCGTCTGTGTTATATTTCTTTTCTGAAACATAAGCAGTAGCACCATTTTCTAATGCATCAAGCAAAAACTGTTCTTTGAAATGTGCCCCTTTACAGAAAAACAGAGTATCTGCTTTTAAGTCCTGTGAATTGTATGAAACAAAACCAACAGGGGAGTTTTCATCACATTCTGTGCTTGTAAGTATTGAGTTTTTCTTAAAAAGTTCAATGAAATCTTTAAGTATAAGCATTTTCTTGCTCCTTTACTTTTTCATTTGGTCTAAAGTTTTTTCATATGATGGCAAAAATTCTTCTGTGAAGATTTTTACTTCTTCTAAATCAATTTTTTCAATAGATTTAAGAAGTGTTTTTTCTGCTTCAATAAATTCGCTGTTACCGGCTTTACGCTCATCAACACATTTTAAGTAACCGCTTATTTTGTCGGCTGCCTTAACGATTTTCCACAATTCTTTATCTTCATTTTTCTTTTTGAAAAGTGGCTCGTAAGATGGCAATAAATCTTCGGGTAACATTGAAAGAAGCTGTTTTGATGCATTCTTTTCAACTGATTTATATGCTTCTTTTGTTTCTGTGCTGTAATATTTTACAGGTGTAGGCAAGTCGCCTGTGATAATTTCAGGCACGTCGTGATAAAGCCCTAAAAGTGATGCTCTTTCACAATTGTAATTTTTGCCTAAACGCTGATTGCCTATACTTGCAAGAGCGTAGCAAAGCTGAGCAACTTCAGCAGAATGCTCACTTAATGTTTCATAACGAGTATTTCGCATAAGTGCCCAACGATTTATGTATTTAATTCTACTTGCAAATGCAAAAAAATCATTTTTGCCCATTAGATGTCCTCTTCTCTGAAACTAACTTTAAGTTCATCACGATTAAGCTTAACTTTTGTGTATTTAACACCTGCGGCGTCAAACATTCTGCGAGATTCGCGATTATTAAGGGAATCTTTGTATTTGTCTGAAAGGAACATAACTTCTTTAATTCCACTTTGAATAATTGCCTTTGCACATTCGTTGCAAGGGAAGAGCGCTACATAAATTTTGCAACCCTTTAAGTTTCTGCCGCCATTGTTAAGAATAGCATTAAGCTCTGCATGGCAAACATAAGGGTATTTTGTGTCGAATTCGTCGCCAGTTCTGTCCCAAGGGAATTCGTCGTCATCACAACCGTGTGGGAATCCGTTGTAGCCAACTGACATAATCTTGTTGTTATCGTCAACAATACAAGCACCTACCTGTGTGCTTGGGTCTTTACTTCTTCTTGCAGAAAGAAGCGCAATACCCATAAAATATTCGTCCCATGAAATGTAATCTTCTCTTTTAGCCATTTCCTTTTTCTCCTTTTACTTTATCCCAATATAATTTTGCTGTTTGTTCGTTTTTGTTTTCGCCAAACTCATAATATTTTTTATTTTTAATAGCATCTGGTAAATACTGTTGTTTTACCCAACGGTTCGGATAGTCGTGAGGGTACAAGTAATTTTGACCTTTCACTTCTGCGTCTTCACCGTCATAATGCTTATTTTGTAACTGTCTTGGTATTTTACCGTAATTGCCTTTTCGCACATCGTCAAGCGCAGCAAAAATACCATCGTGTGCAGTATTTGATTTAGGACTTGTAGCCACTAAAACAACCGCATCGGCAAGTGGAATTGCGGCTTCGGGCATTCCTACCTGCATTGCAATATCGCAAGCAGCTTTTACAATAGGAATAATCTGTGGGTATGCAAGTCCAACATCTTCACTTGCACAAACAAGCAATCTGCGAATTGCCGAAACCATATCTCCTGCCTCAAGTAATCTTGCAAGGTAATGGAGTGCGGCGTCAGGGTCACTACCTCGCATACTCTTTTGATAAGCCGAAAGAATATCGTAATGCTCGTCACCGAATTTATCATAACGGAATGTATTTTTCATTGTAAGTGCGCCTGTGTTTTCAAGTGTTATTACACGCTTGCCGTCAATAATACTTGCAGAAAGCACACACAACTCAACGAAATTTAAGGATTTTCTTACATCTCCGCCACAAGCAGTTGCAATATGCTCACAAACTCCGTTTTCAATTTCTAATTTTACACCTGTTTCTTCTTCAAGAAAGTTGAATCCGCGTTGAATGTTAGGAACAACGTCTTCAGGTGTTACCGATTTGAATTCAAAAACAGTACAACGAGAAAGTACAGCAGAGTAAATGTAAAAATACGGATTTTCAGTAGTTGATGCAATCAAGGTGATTTTTCCGCTTTCAATATACTCAAGGAGTGATTGTTGTTGCTTTTTATTGAAATACTGAATTTCATCAAGATACAAGAGAATACCGTTTGGTGCTGCAAAAGTATCAAGCTCACTTACAATTGCTTTAATGTCAGCCGTACTTGCGTTTGTGCCGTTAATATGGTGGAGTTTGCGGTTTGTGTTTTTCGCAATAATCCTTGCAAGTGTGGTTTTACCTGTGCCTGACGGACCATAAAATATTAAATTTGGAAGATACCCTGACTCAACAATGTTGCGTAAAGGCATATTTTCGCCTAAAAGATGGCGTTGCCCAACCATATCATCAATGGTTTGTGGGCGAAGTCGATCTGCTAAAGGTGTTGACATAATCTCACTTCACTATATCTAAAATTTCTTCTGCTTTTTCTACAATGTATTCGGCTTTGTATTTTATGAAATCTTCACGAGTGCCGAATCCGTAAAGCACTGCACAACAAGGAAGATTTACCGCGTGTGCGCCTTCAATATCAAATCGTGTGTCGCCAACCATAAGAGTGTTGGTAACATCGCCACCGATTTGTTTCATAGCATTTTCACAAACCATTGCTTTGCTTTCGGTTGTGTTGTCAAAAGTTGTGCCACCGAGAAAATCAAAAAACTTTTTAATATCAAGTTTTTCACAAATTGCATCAACAAAATGCAATGGTTTTGAAGATGCAGTTGCAAGCTTGTAGCCACGATTTTTAAGTTCTTCTAAAAGCTCATAAACGCCATCATAGAGCTTGCTTTCAAGATAGCCCTTTACTTTGTATCTCTCACGGTATTTTTCTGTCATTTCTACCGCGTGTTCAGGGGTAAATCCGCAAATTTCAGTAAAACTGTAATGAAGTGGCGGACCAATAAACTGTTTCAATAAATCTTCTGACGGAGTGCCGTGTCCGTAACTCTCAAAAGCGTAAGTCAAACTCTTGAAAATACCTTCTGACGAATCGGTAAGTGTGCCGTCAAAATCAAATAAAATGTATTTATAATTACTCATGGATTATAATTTCATACTCCTTGTACCATTTTTCGCCGATTTTAAGAGAATTTGACCACTCTCTTTCTGTAATATCGCCGTCAAAATCTTCCGCATCGCATCTGCCAAACCATGGTTCAATGCACACGAAAGGTGCATTTTTCTTTGTAGGTGACCAGATACCGAAAAGCGGTGCGTCAAATTTAACTGTTAAATATTTTTTGCCGTTATCAATAAGCGAAACTTCACTGATGTCACTATTTTCGATTATGAGTGCATCATTGTCAAAAACTTTGTCGTGAAGCACAAAATCATTCTCAACATCATATTTTGGTGTGGTATAAAGACCGTTAGAATTGATAAGGTTATATTTAATATTTTCACTATTCATAGCGAGTATGGTTTCGCCTTTTCTGCAATAAAATGCAGGGTGTGCGCCAATTGAAAAATAAATTTTTTTATCATCAATATTTTCTACATTCCAACCGACAATAATTCTGTCGTTATTAAGCTCAAATGAGCATACAAGACGGAATTTGAATGGGTATTGTTTAAGTGTTTCTTCGTTGCTTAAGAGTTCAAAAGAAAGCTTGTTTTCAGTTTTTTCTATTAGTGTGAATTCGCTATCTCTTGCAAAACCGTGTTGGCCTGATTGATATTCTTTTCTCTCGTATGTGGTTTTACCATTTTTGTATTTGCCAACTACAGGGAAAAGTACAGGACTTTTTCTACCCCAGAACTGAGGGTCGCCTTGCCACAACATTTCTTTATTTTCATTTTTATTGAAAATCGAAGAAAGTTCAGCGCCGTGAGTATCAACCGCGATTTTTAATATATTATTTTCAAGAAAATGCAACATAAAAAACACCACCTTGCTAACCTTAAGCATAATCAATTCATTATACAATAAAAAACGACTTAATTCAACCAATTTTAATGACATTTAATAGTATAAATAAATATTTTTAAGAAAGTCAAAAAAATATTAAAAAGGTCTTTTAATTTTGATAAAATAGTGCTATACTATTAAAGGCGTTTGAGCGTTTTTATGCAAACGTCGCAAAAATTCGATTTATTCTTAATTTTTTGATACATTTATTTGATTTTTGGGGAGGGAAGAGTCCTTGGAAAAAATCATAGTGCATGGCGGTAATAGATTGACTGGTGAAGTTGAAATCAGTGGTGCAAAAAATGCCGTTGTAGCAATTATTCCGGCGACAATTCTCGCTGAGGGCGTTTGCCGTATAGAAAACATTCCTGATATCAGTGATGTTTCTGCAATGATTAAAATATTGCGCAATCTTGGCGCTCAGATAAAAGTGATTAACAAGAGCACTCTTGAAATTGATACCTCTTGTATTCGCACAAATGTTGTAGGCCACGATTTATCAAAACTTATGCGTGCTTCTTACTACTTTATCGGTGTGCTTCTCGGCAGATTTAATCACGCTAAAGTTGCAATGCCAGGTGGTTGTGCGTTGGGTTCAGGCGCTCGTCCTATTGACCAGCATATTAAGGGATTTGAGGCGCTTGGTGCAACAGTTAGTATGGAAGAAAATGCTATGGTTGATGTTCGTGCTGATTCTCTTCTCGGTACATCTGTTTATTTTGACGTTGTATCTGTTGGTGCTACAATCAACCTTATGTTAGCGGCGGTTAAGGCAAAAGGTCTTACAATTATTGAAAATGCCGCAAAAGAGCCACACATTGTTGACCTTGCAAACTTCTTAAACTCTATGGGTGCCGATGTTCGTGGCGCAGGTACTGATATTATTAAAATTCGCGGGGTGGACGAGCTTCACGGTTGCGAATACGCTATAATTCCTGACCAGATTGAAGCAGGAACATATATGGTTGCTGCTGCAGCAACACAAGGTGACGTGCTTGTTAAAAACGTTATTCCTAAGCATCTTGAGTCAATTACAGCAAAGCTTATTGAGTGTGGCGTTGTAGTTGAAGAATATGACGATTCAATAAGAGTTTTCTCTGACTGCAAACCTAATCGTTGTAGCGTTAAAACTCAACCACATCCTGGTTTCCCGACTGATATGCAACCACAGTTTGCAACACTTTTGACTGTTGCAAAAGGTGACAGTACAGTTACTGAAAGTGTGTGGGACAATCGTTTCCGTTATACAGAACAACTTGTTCGAATGGGTGCGAACATTTCAGTTGATGGTAAAATCGCTACAGTCAAAGGCGTTGAGACATTAAAGGGCGCTCCTGTAAGAGCTGACGACCTTCGTGCAGGTGCGGCGATGGTTATTGCCGGTCTTATGGCAACAGGTACAACTGAAATTGAAGAAATCCATCACATTCAGCGTGGATATGACAATATAATCGAAAAATTGCGTAGCTTGGGTGCGGATATCGAATTGAGAAATAGTCCTGATGAGGAAAAAGCCGTATTAAGCGTAGTGTAAAAGATTAGGACGGTTTAATTACCGTCCTTTTTTGATTAAGATAAATGGAGAAAAGTTATGGCAAAATTTTGTCCCTTGTTTTCATCTTCAACAGGGAATTCAATATACATAGGTGGCGGAAATGACGCTATTCTTATTGACGCAGGTATGGTCAACAAACAGCTGGAACAGGCTTTGTGGGGAATAGGCGTAGATGCAGACAGTATTCGCAATGTTTTTATTACTCACGAGCATTCTGACCACGTTAAAGGACTTAAAGTTTTTTCAAAGAAACATAAATCAAGAGTGTTTATGACCGCGGGTACATACGAAGCACTTGCAAAAACAGACGCTCTTGACAATGTAGATGAGTGTAAAATCATTACTTCTGATGGCATTGATATTGGTTGTATGCACGTAAAACCATTTGCAATTTCTCACGACTGTATTGAGCCGTGTGGCTATACAGTAGAAATGGCAAACGGAAGAAAATTCGCGGTGGCAACTGACCTTGGTATTATGACAGACACAGTTATGAATGCGCTTAAAGGTTGCGACCTTGTAATGCTTGAGTCAAATCATGATGTTAATATGCTTCAATGTGGCGGATATCCGTATATGCTTAAAAGAAGAATTTTAGGCGTTAAGGGGCATCTTTCAAATGATGCTTGTGCAGAGGCGGTTAAAGAACTTGTTAAAAGTGGTACAACAAGATTGTTTTTAGGTCATTTAAGCCGTGAAAATAATATTCCACAATTAGCTTATCAGACAACTGTTTCGGCTCTTGAAATGATTGGTGCATACGAAGATGAAGATTATTTTATTCGCGTGGCAAAACCCCAGTGGGATGAAAAGGCGTTGGTATTATGATTAATGTTCAACTTATAGTTTTAGGAAAACTTAAAGAAAAATATATGAAAGATTTTGCGATTGAATACGAAAAACGTCTTTCGGGGTATTGTAAACTTACTGTTACAGAACTTGAACCGGTAAAACTTTCAGACAATCCATCAGAGCAAGAAATCAAAAACGCTCTTAACAAAGAAACACAGATGATTAAAGCAAAAATTTCTAAAAATTCTTATGTGTTTTCAATGTGTATTGAGGGCAAACAGATGTCTTCTGAAGAACTCTCAAAAAAACTTGAAGATATAGCACTTTCGGGGAAAAATAATATTACATTTATCATTGGCAGTTCCTTCGGGCTTTCCCAAGAGATTAAACAGATGTCAGATTATAAATTTTCAATGTCAAAAATGACTTTCCCTCATAAGTTAGCAAGAATAATGTTGACAGAGCAGATTTACAGAGCAATGTCTATTACAAATAATGGTAAATACCACAAATAATTGTAAAAGTTTATGAAATTATAAAAATTTGTTCTTATTCTGTTAAAATTTACAGGTTATTATATGCGTATAAAGGGAGGCGTGTACTATGCAAAAAGAAAAAATATTAGTTGTTGATGATGACAAAAATATTTGCGATTTGCTCAGAATGTATCTTGAAAAAGAGGGTTACACAGTTGTCTTGGCACATAACGGAATGGATGCAGTGAATACTTTCCATATCGAAAATCCGCACCTTGTGTTGCTTGATATTATGCTTCCGCAACTTGACGGATGGCAGGTTTGCCGCGAAATCAGAAAAACAAGTGAAGCACCTATAATTATGCTTACCGCAAAAGATGAGATTTTCGATAAGGTTTTAGGTCTTGAACTTGGTGCAGATGACTATGTTACAAAACCATTCAATACTAAAGAAGTTATAGCAAGAATAAAGGCAGTGCTTCGTCGCACAACTGCAGTCAAAAATGAAGACGTAAAAGAAGTGCATTACGACCGCCTTTCAATTAGTCTTACAAATTATGAGTTAAAAGTTAACGGAGAAATTATTGATACTCCGCCAAAAGAACTTGAACTTATATATTTTCTTGCAAGCAATCCTGACCGCGCATTTACCCGTGACCAGTTGCTTGATGCGGTATGGGGATTTGCTTATTATGGTGATAGCCGTACAGTAGATGTTCATATTAAGCGACTCAGAGATAAAATTGAAGGTATTTCTAACGAATGGGAATTAAAAACAGTTCGAAGTGTAGGTTATAAATTTGCAACATATGGTAAGAGATAAGGGTATTTTCAAAAGACAATACAAAAGAATAGAAAAATTCTTTACACACCTGCCCCTTTTTGCAAAATATCTTACAGTTATGATGGCGATGATACTTGTAAGTTACTTTGTGCTTGCAAGTTCTCTGACTGTGTTTCTTGCTACACGATTATCAGGCGAAAAAGAAATTTTGTTGACAGAAAATGTTAAACAGAATGCATCATATTGCGAAAAGGTTTTTGCAAGTTGTGAAAGTCAGGAAGAATTAAATAACGCTCTTATTATTATCTGTAACAATTTGGGCGTTACCTCAAATGCTATTGATGCAGACGTGTTTTTCTGTAGACCTGACGGAAAAGTAATTCTTTGTAAAGAAGACTATTTGTACAGTTATTCCCCTGATAGTGATGGTTGTATGCTCCACAAGGGGTATCAGATTCCTTCTGATATTATGGCTTCTGTTTCAAGGGGTTATTATTTCAGTGGTTCAAAAATTGATAACCTTTACAGTGAAAAAACATTCCTTGCTGGTGCTCCCGTAAGAGTGGGCAAAACTGTTGTAGGTGCGGTTTTTGCGGCTACTCCTGTTGATATAAGTTTGAAAGAATATGCAACAAGAATAATGAGTTTATTCTTGTCATCAGTAATATTTGCAATAGCACTTTCATTTTTAGTAGTGTATGCTTTTACTGCAAAACTTACGAATCCATTAAGACAGATGTCAAATGCTACAAAAGCGTATGCGCAAGGTGATTTCAGTAAACGAGTTAAAGTCCGCGGGTCTGACGAATTTGCAGAATTGTGTCAGAATTTCAACAGAATGGCGTCGGCATTGTCTGTGCTTGAATCTTCAAGAAGAAGTTTTGTTGCCAATGTTTCTCACGAACTTAAAACACCAATGACAACAATAAGCGGATTTATTGACGGTATGCTTGACGGCACAATTCCACCTGAAAAGCAAGGCGAGTATTTGAAAATTGTTTCGAACGAAACAAAACGACTTTCACGACTCGTTACATCAATGCTTAATCTTTCAAAGATTGAGTCGGGTGAGCTTGAGCCGAAACGTGGCGAGTTTGATGTTTCAATGTTACTTGTAGATTGTATTCTTAATTTTGAGCAGGAAATCGAGCGTAAAAATATTGAAATTACGGGCTTTGACAATATCGGCAAAATACAGTTGAATGCGGACCGCGATATGATTTATCAGGTTTTCTATAATCTTATTGATAACGCGGTTAAATTCACAAACGACAATGGTGAGATTTCTGTTTTCGTAGGTGAAAACGATAAAAATCAAACAATTGTATCAATTCAGAATACAGGTGAGGGCATTTCATCTGAAGAAATCGGCAGAATTTTTGAGCGTTTTTATAAAGTTGATAAATCAAGAAGTTATGATGTGAAAAGTGCAGGTCTTGGACTTTATCTTTGCAAGACTATTGTTGAGTTGCACGGCGGTCAGATTTATGCCGAAAGTGTAGAAAATGAATTTACAAGATTTACTATAGTTTTTGAAAAGGCAATAGAAAAGAACAAAAAACAAAAATCGGGTAAATCCGATACCATATAAAGTGGAGGTTACTTATGGACCAGAATTTTGAGCAAAATACAAACAATGCAGGTCAAGAAAACACACCTGTAACACCTAATCCACAACCAAGTGGTCAATACAGACCACCTGTAAATAATCAATACAACTCATATTACGGCAATGGTCAATATATGCCTTACGGTAGTTATGGGTATTCATATCAGAAGCCCGAAGCAGAGAAAAAACCATCAAAAGGCAAGAAAAAAGGACTTGTAGTTGCAATCGCCATAGTAGCGGTTTGTTTTGTGGGTGCATTCATATTCCTTGTTTCTTCATTGATTATAGGTGGAGACAACACGCAGAATAACGGCGACGACACTCAAATGAACCTTATTGAAGGTATTATTGATAAGCAGGAAGATATCGGCGAGGGCGAAATTCTCACCGCAAAACAAGTTTACAAAAAAGTTCATGAAAGCTCAGTGGGAATTCTTGTCTATTCAAGTGCTCAACAGAATGTAGTTTCAGAGGGCACAGGTATTGTTATGGGCACTAACAGTGATAAAACCGCAACATATATTATTACTTGTGCTCACGTTATTGATGTTAAAAATCCTAAAATTACAGTACAGACTGCAGATGGCTCAAGATATGATGGATTTGTAGTAGGAGCAGATGCGAAAACCGATATAGGCGTTGTAAGAGTAAACTCAACAAAGCTTAAAGCTGCGGAGTTTGCAGATTCTTCTGTTATTGAAGTTGGCGATACTGTTTATGCAATCGGTAACCCAGGTGGCACACAGTTTTTCGGCTCATTTACAAATGGTATGGTTTCTGCAATCGGCAGACCTGTTAACAGCCCTGTTGGTTACGAAGTTGCTTGTATTCAACACACAGCACCTATTAACCCAGGAAATTCAGGCGGTGCACTTGTGAACGAATACGGTCAGGTAATCGGTATAAATTCTTCAAAAATTGCATCAACAGATTATGAAGGTATGGGCTTTGCCGTACCAAGCGCAACGGTTAAAGAGATTGTTGACGAACTTATCAGAAATGGTGTAGTTACAAACAGACCTGTTTTAGGTGTGAAAGTTGCATTATCAAGTTATAGTCAGACATATTCAATTATCGTTAAAGCAAACAAATTGCCGGTAGAGTCAGTTGTAATTGATACAATTATGATTGGTAGCGACCTTGAAAATAAAGGCGTCAGAGAAGGCGATATGATTATTAAGGTTAACGGTAAAGATATGGAAAGTCAGGATGTACTTCTTGAGGCCATTGAAAACGGAAAAGTCGGTGATACGTTAACTCTTACAATCTGCAGAGTTGACTCAAACTACAACATTTCAACTTTCGATGTAGATGTAAAGCTTGTTGATGATTCAACAGTTTCAGAGCCACAAACACAAGAGCCGGAATATGATTTTGATTACGGTTTCGGTTTCCCATTTGGTGATTGATTTATAAAGAGAAAAACTCCGCGTTTGCGGAGTTTTTTAGTATAGTTTAAGCACATATGCAATCAATCCGTAAACAACTGCAGCGAAAATACCATAAGCGATTACAGGTCCTGCAATTTTGAAAATGTTTGCACCTGTGCCCATAATAAGACCTTCGGTTTTGAATTCGAGGGCAGGGGAAACAACGGAATTGGCAAATCCAGTAATTGGTACTATAGTACCTGCACCTGCGTGTTTTGCGATTTTATCGAACACGCCTATACCTGTAAGAATTGCGGCAATTACAATAAGGACAGATGGTGTAAGTGCCTTAACATAATCTTCTGAAAAGCCCAGTTTTTCAAATCCCCAGTTAAGAAATTGCCCGAAAGTGCATATTGCTCCGCCAAAAAGAAACGCTTTTACACAGTTTAGTATTTTCGGCGATGGTGGCGATGCCTTTTTCGCCATTTTGTCATATTCTTTATCTGTTGTAGACATAAAATCACATCCTTTAAAATATTATTACCCAATTTTTTGCTATTTAAGAGTTTAAGCATTTACAATAATTGCAATAATATGAAATATATGGTAAAATATTTATAATATTTCAAGTTGGAGGTGCAATCGTGAACAGAAAATACAACAGATATATGCGATTTATTTCTGTTTTACTGATTGTGCTTGTAGCATTCAAAACTGTTGATTTCGCATTAAGTGAAATTACTGATATATGGGCTTATGAAGATGTGGGGCAATCAAGTGGCACCAGTTGGTCTGTAGTTTACGAAAAACTTAAAAATCAAGAAGAATTAACAGAAAAAGATTATGATTTAATCTTTTCTCAAACGGGACTCGGCAAGCCCTCGGTGGATTTTTTAACTGAAAATCCCGAAAAAATCGAAGAATATCGCGAATATTACCTTGCTGATAAAGATTATAAATGCATTCGTGAAGGAGTGTTTGCTTGCCACGAATTTATAACGAATTCTGAGGGCGGGGCGATACAAAATCCACCTTTTGTGAATCTTCAGAATGGTGATATAATCATAACGCTCAGTATTCATTCTTTGGGTTGGCGTCATGGTCACGCGGCAATAGTTGTGGATGCAGAAAAAGGTACTACTGCACAAGCGGTTATGATTGGCGAAAAATCTGCATTCGGGCATATCGGCGAATGGCGTGAGTTTCCGTTAGTTGCGGTTTTAAGACCTAAAAATGTGAATACAGAAATTATTGACGAAGTTGTTGCATTTACCGAAGAAAAACTTATAGGAATTGAATATTCACTTGCATCAGGTATTTTAAGCGGTCGCGATGAAAACACAATACCCACTACGACACATTGTGCACATTATGTGTGGTATGCTTATAAATGCTTTGGCATTGATATTGATTCGAATGGTGGACGAGTTGTTACGCCGAAAGAAATTTTGCATAGCGAAAACCTTGAAATTGTTCAAGTTTATGGAAATATAATGAATTTATAAGGAGATTTGATTATGAAAAAAGCACTTGTTTTTGTTTTGATACTCGTACTTGCGGTTGTATTTACCGCTTGTGGTAAGCGTGGTCCTGAATATACAAAAGTTGCTGATGTTACTTTGAATACAGAAACAACTACAACCACTACAACTGAAACCGAAACTGAAACTGAAACAGAAAGCGAAACTGAAGAAATATCTTCATCAACAACTACAACCACAAGAAGATACCAGAATAACACACCAACTACAACTAGAAGATATCAAAGTAAAACAACAACCACAACGACAACAACCACAGAGGCAACTACTGAATCCACAACAGAATCTACAACAGAAGAACAAACCACAACAACTACAACGGAACAGCAAGAAGTTGTGGAATAAAAGTATTCACTAAATAAAAAAGTCCCTACGGAAATCCGTAGGGACAATTTTTTATTACCTTCTTATTCTTCGTCTACTTTTGCTTCTGCAATAACTTTTTCAACAATGTTCTGTTGAGCTTGTTCATAACGTGTGAACTCAAATGAGAATGAGCCACGACCTGCTGTTACTGAACGGAGAACTGTTGTAAAGTCGCCCATTTCAGCCATTGGAACTTCAGCTGTAAGCTCTTGCATTTTTGGCTCGTCTGCAGGACCCATACCAAGAACTCTACCACGACGCTTTGTAATATCGCCCATAATGTCGCCAAGGTTATCATCAGGCATACGAGCTACAAGTGTACCAACTGGTTCAAGAATTGTTGGGTCTGCCTTTGGAATACCTGCCTTGTATGCAAGTGAAGCAGCCATCTTGAATGCCATTTCTGATGAGTCAACAGGGTGGTAAGAACCATCATAAAGAGTTGCCTTAACGCCTACCATTGGGTAACCAGCAAGAACGCCTTTAAGGACGCAATCGCGAAGTCCTTTTTCAACTGCAGGGAAGAAATTCTTTGGAACTGCACCACCGAAAACTTCTTCGTCAAAGATAAGTTCATCACTGTCGCATGGCTCAAAACGAATATGTACATCACCGAACTGACCGTGGCCACCTGACTGTTTCTTATGTTTACCTTGTGCTTCAGCAGATTTTCTGATTGTTTCTCTGTAAGCAACCTTAGGAACTGTCAAATCAACTTCAACGCCAAATTTGTTCTTGAGTTTTGAAACGATAACATCGAGATGTTGTTCACCAAGACCTGAAAGAACTTGTTCTTTTGTTTCTTTATTGATAGTGAATGAGATTGATGGGTCTTCTTCCATAAGACGGAAAAGTCCCTGAGCAACTTTTTCTTCTTCACCCTTTTTACGAACATTAACTGCCATTGAAAGACATGGTTTAGGAGCATCAACACCGTCGAGAATTACAATGTTCTTTGCATCACAAAGTGTGTCACCTGTCTTAACATTTGTAAGTTTTGTAACAACGCCGATATCGCCAGCGATAATTTCTTTAGCGTCTTCCTGCTTACCGCCTTTAACAGTAACGAATTTACCCATTTTTTCTGTTTCGCCTGTGCGAACATTGTATGCCTGAGTATCTGCAGAAAGTTTACCTGAAACTACTTTAAAGAATGACATTTTACCAACGAATGGGTCTGCAACTGTCTTAAAGCAAACTGCTGCAAGAGGTCCGTTAACATCACAAGGAAGAATAACATCTTCACCGTCTTCATTTTTAGCAGTTTCGCCTGCATAACCGTATGCACCAGGAACTGACCAAGCAAGATTGTAAAGAAGTTGGTCAACACCTGCGCAAGTAAGACCTGCAACTGCATATACAGGGTAAATTGAGCCGTCAAAAATACCTGTGCAAAGACCTTTAAGGATTTCGTCTTGTGTAAATGCTTCGCCTTCGAAGAATTTTTCCATAAGTTCGTCATCAGTTGTAGCAACTGCTTCCATAAATGCAGATGTCATTTCTTCGATAACAGGGTCATTTGGCATTGCAACCTTTGTTGCCTTACCATTTTCGTCATATTCATAAGCCATACCTGTCATAAGGTTAACATATGATTTTGTAATATTACCTTCCATATAAGGAATGATTGTTGGACAAAGTTTGTTGCCATAAACTTCTTTAAGTGCTTCAAATGTCTTATAGAAACTTCTGTGGTCAGAGTCAGTTTTTGTAATAGCAAAGAATTTTGCAAGACCGCGTTTTTCTGCCGCCTTGAATGCCTTTTCAGTACCTACATCAACGCCTGAGCCCGCACTTGTAACGATAAGCACTGCTTCAGCTGCACGAACTGCTTCTGCAGAGCCATTTTCAAAGTCAAAAAGACCTGGAGCATCTATAATATTTAACTTTGTGTTGTCCCATTCAATTGCTGCCATAGCAGATGAAACTGATGACTTTCTTCTCTTTTCTTCTGCGTCGAAGTCAAGAACTGTGTTGCCGTCAGCGACTTTACCAAGACGGTCAGTTGCGCCTGCTACATAAAGCATTGCTTCACAAAGAGTGGTTTTTCCTTTTCCGCCGTGACCTAACACAGCAATATTTCTGATGTTATTTGAGGTATATGCCTTCATAAAGCACGCCTCCCTTTCCTAAAAGTGTCCCTTTATGTGAAAAATACATAGAATTTTTCAACAGTTTAATGGAATTATAGCATAATTGCCTAAACAATGCAACTATGTTTTTACAAGTTTTCAATATATTTTTAATTATGTATATGACTAAATTTTATTGATTTTTCAAGTTTATGAATGTATAATAATTTTGTATGCGATAAAAAGGAGTTTGATTTTATGTTTCCACCAATTATTGAATTCTTAAAAGACAAAAAAGCGCTTATTCTCGGTTTCGGCAGAGAGGGAAAAAGTACATACAATTATATAAGAAAGTATTTGCCTGAAAAAATGCTCGGCATTGGCGATGGCAAAGAACAGAAAATCGACGATAATAATGTGGAGTATTTCTGTGGCGAAGATTACCTTTCACATATCGGTAAATTCGACGTAGTTATGAAAAGTCCCGGCATTTCATTTGTGAATGTGGATGTACCGGAAAATACTTATGTAACTTGTCAGACCGATTTGTTCTTAAAATACGCTCCTTGCAAGAAAATCGGTGTAACCGGCTCAAAGGGAAAAACAACAACATCAACACTTACATATAAAATGCTTTGTGCAGGCGGTGTTGATTGTGAACTTATGGGCAATATGGGACTTCCTGTGCTTGATTACATTGAAGAAATGACTGAAGATAAAATCGCAGTTATTGAAATGTCATCACATCAACTTGAATTCACAAGAAATTCCCCTGATGTTTCAATCCTTACAAATATTTATGAAGAACACCTTGAACACTACAAGGGTGGCATGACAGGTTATGTGAATGCGAAGCTTAATATTGTCCGTCATCAGAATGAAAACAATACATTTATATACAATGGTACACAAGGATTAGCCCCTTATCTTGATTTGAATGAGGTTAAATCAAATGCCATTGCAGTAGAAAAAGATGCATACTTGCCAATTGAAATCAACAACATTCATTTGGCAGGCGAGCATAACCGCCACGATGTGCTTTATGCTTTTACTGCGGCATCAAAATTCGGTGTTAGTGCAGAAGATGCAAAAAAAGCAATCGACGATTTCGAGGGCATTGAACACAGAATGGAAAATGTAGGCACATACAAAGGCGTTACATTCTATAATGACTGTATTGCTACAATTCCACACGCCGTTATGTGCGCAGTTAACGCGATTAAAGCGAATACGCTTATAATTGGCGGCAAAGATAGAGGAATTGAATACACTGATTTTGCAGTTGACCTTGAGAATAGTGGTTTGAGTGTGATTATAGGCACAAAAACAACAGGTCATAAAATTATTGATATGATGCTTGCAAACGGCACAAAGAAAATTCTTATAAAAGCAGAAAATCTTGAAGAAGCAGTAAAATCTGCATACGAAAATACAAAGGGTATTTGTATTCTATCTCCTGCCGCATCAAGTTATAATGAATACAAGAATTTTGAAGAAAAAGGCAGACACTATAAAGAACTCATTAAGAAATACGGTGAATAATATGGATTTAACAGAAAAACAAATAAACTTTGAATATAAGTTTCAAGGCAAAATTGTAAATCTTCGTGTTGATGATGCACTTCTTCCTAATGGTTCAACTGCAAAGCGTGAAATTGTTGAGCATAATGGCGGAGTGTGTGTAGCACCACTTGATAGTGATTATAATTTGTATTTTGTAAAGCAGTTCCGTTATCCTTATATGGAAATTGTTACTGAACTTCCCGCAGGCAAACTTGAAAAAGGCGAAGACCCATTTGAAGCAGGCAAGCGTGAACTCAAAGAAGAAACAGGTGCAGTTGCAAACAAATATATCAGTTTAGGTAAACTTTACCCTACCCCCGGTTACTGTGGCGAGATTATTCATATGTATCTTGCAACAGAGTTAGAATTCGGCGAGCAAAGCCCTGACGAAGACGAGTTTTTAGAGGTTTATAAAATTTCCTTGGAAAAAGCAGTAGAAATGGTAATGAATGGGGATTTGCCTGACAGTAAAACTCAAACGGCAATCCTTAAAATTAATCAACTTAAAAACGAGGGCAGAATATGAAATTAGTTCTTGCATCAAAATCCCCAAGAAGAAGCGAAATACTTAAAAATGCAGGGTATGAGTTCACAGTACGCGTTGCAGATGCGGACGAAACAATCCCTGATGGCACGAAGCCAGAAGATGCAGTTGTATTTCTTGCAGCACGAAAGGCCATGGCGGTAGAGCGTGCAGATGATGAAACCGTACTAGGTGCAGATACAATAGTTGTACTTGACAATAAAATTCTAGGCAAACCGAAAGACAGAGAAGATGCTTATAATATGCTTAAATCTCTTTCGGGTAGAGTGCATTCTGTGTTTACAGGGGTGTGCATAATTGAAAACGGAAAGTCAATGACTTTTGCGGAAGAAACACAAGTTGAGTTTTTATCGCTTTCAGATGAAGAAATATACAAGTATATAGATACAAATGATTGCTACGATAAAGCAGGTGCATACGGCATTCAAGGGTATGCATCAAAGTTTGTTCGTTGTATAAATGGCGACTATTTTAATGTGGTAGGATTACCAATTAGTGCAATTTATGAAAAGTTTTTTCAAAATCCATAAAATTATGATTGACTTTTTGCAAAATTTGTTGTAAATTTAGTATGTATATGAATACAAACATTGAAAGGGGAACCTAAAAATGGCTAAAAAGGTTTTAACTCCAGAAGAAGTAAAAGCAAAGTTAGATAAAAAAGCAGCTAAAAGAGCACTCTTCTTTGGAACATTTACAAAGGCATTAGCATTCTTCCTTGCTATTGCAATCGCATGGTCACTTGCAGCAATTGCATTTACACCTGCTCTTAACACAGGTATGGTTGCAGGCAACAACACAACTACACCAGGTGGCACAACTACTACACCAGGCGGTAGTACAACTACACCAGGTGGCAGCACAACTACACCAGGTGGCACAGATACACCAGACACACCTAACACTCCAAGCACACCTGATGCTCCAAACGCACCAGCAGGCGATGCTAAAAAGACAGTAGCAGATGCTATT
>JAGBSJ010000008.1 GCA_017631955.1 Clostridia bacterium | reverse complement strand
TAGTTACGTAACACCTAATGAAATAAAAATCAATAATAAAGTACAAATAAAAATGCCGTAGTCGTTTTGACTACGGCATTTAATATATGTGTTTGTGTTTTTGGAATTAACCAAACTGTGAAAGTAAGAATCCTGCTGCAACTGCTGAACCAATAACACCTGCAACGTTTGGACCCATAGCGTGCATCAAAAGGAAATTTGAAGGATTGTATTTTCTACCCTCTGTCTGTGATACACGAGCTGCCATAGGAACGGCAGAAACGCCTGCTGAACCGATAAGTGGATTAACTCTACCTTTAGTTGCAATATTCATAATTTTTGCAAAAATTACACCGCCGGCAGTTGAGAATGCAAATGCAAGTAATCCAATACCAACAACAAGAAGTGTTTTCTTGTTAAGGAATGCTGAACCTTCTGCTGTTGCACCAACTGTTGTACCAAGAAGGATTGTAACGATGTTGCAAAGTGAGTTTTGTGCTGTGTCTGAAAGTCTGTCAGTAAGTCCACTTTCTTTGAAAAGGTTACCAAGCATAAGGAAACCAAGAAGTGGAGCAACTGATGGAAGAATAAGAACACAAATAACAGTAACAACAATAGGGAAGATAATCTTTTCAGCTTTACTAACTGTGCGAAGCTGATTCATTTTGATTTCACGTTCTTTTTTTGTTGTAAGCAATTTCATAATAGGTGGCTGAATAAGTGGAATCAAAGCCATATATGAATATGCTGCAACCGCAATAGAACCCAACATATGTGGAGCAAGTTTGCCTGTAAGGAAAATCGCTGTAGGACCATCAGCACCACCGATAATAGCAATTGAAGCTGCCTCTTCTGGTGTGAATTCACCTGAAAGCATAGCAACAGTGAATGCAACATAAATACCTAACTGTGCAGCCGCACCAAGTAAAAGACTTGATGGGTTTGCAAGAAGTGGGCCGAAGTCAGTCATTGCACCAACACCCATAAAGATAAGACAAGGGAAAATACTTGACTTAACACCAGCATATATAAGGCGTAATACACCTGTATCATACCAGTGAGCATCAGGGTCATAGAATGGATTGTTATCGCCGATAAATGACATGTTGGTAGGGTCTGCCATAATTTCGGGATATATGTTAACAAGAAGCATACCGAAGGCGATTGGAATTAAGAGTAATGGTTCAAACTTCTTCACTATAGCAAGATAGAGAAAGAAGAAAGATAAACCAATCATAACCCAGTTTTGCCAAGGTAAGTTAACAAAGTTTGATTGATTAAAAAGCTCTATAAGAGCGTTAACTATTTGCATATCTGCACCTCTAATTAGCCGATAACTGCAAGAACTTCGTCAGTAGCAACTGATGCGCCTTTAGTAGCAATAACCTGCTTAACAGTACCAGCACAAGGAGCAACGATTTCATTTTCCATTTTCATTGCCTCAAGAATGAAAAGAACATCGCCTTCGTTTACTGACTGGCCAACTGATGCGTTAATTGAAAGAACTGTACCAGGCATTGGAGCAGTAACCTTTGTACCGTCGCCAACTGCTACAGGTGCAGGTGCTGCTGCAGGAGCAGGAGTTGCATCAACAACAGGAGCAGCTGCAGGAGCTGGAGCTGCTACAGGTGCCACAGGAGCAGCAACTACAACAGGAGCTGCTGATGGAACAACTGCAGTAACAACTGCTTCGTTAAGTTCATTTACTTCAACTTCGTAATCATTTCCGTTTAATGTAACTACATATTTCATTTTAATAATCTCCTTTTATTTCTCAATAAGTTTAATTGATTTAAATACAAGTCTGTCAAGTGGAATTCCTGATTCTTGGCTTGTTATTGCCATTACTTTAGCCGCTGTTTCTTCATCAGTTTTGTAAAGTTCAGGTGTATCGCAAAGTTTAATTGACTTGAATACTAGACGTTCAAGTGGAATACCTGTCTGGTGGCTTACAATAGCCATAATTGATGCTGCTGTTTTATAGTCGGTTTTATAAAGTTCAAGAGAGTCATCAAGTTTAATTGAGCTGAAATTGAGTCTTTCGAGTGGAATACCACTTTCGTGACTTACAATAGCCATTATAGATGCTGCAGTTTTGTAATCTGTCTTGTAAAGTGTAACACCGTTAGAATAAGTTGTAGGTGCGGGGGCAGGAGCCACAACAGGAGCAGGGGAACTGACTGTTGTCTTAACAGGTGGCTCTGATTTAATATTTTCAGTTTTAACTGATTTTTTGGCACCGCCTTCAACTGCACGGATTACCTTTGAAAGCATTACAATAATTACTGCGAGAAGAATAAGAACAATTAAAACGACAATAAAACCAGTAGCAGAAACACTTAAAATTTCTGACAATGTCATTTTGTGTCCTCCTTAATCAACTCTTTTGATTGAATATTTGAATGTGTTCTTTTCTTTTTCTGCTCTTGCTTCAAAGAATTTTTCAGCTTGTTGAGGGAATGCGATGTATGAAAGAACATCTTCATCACATTTAGCTACATCGCCAAGCTCTGCCTTTGTCTGTTCGAAAGCTGGCTCAAGAGTGTCAGCAAAACGACATGTAACAGGAGCGTCATCGCCAAGAACTTTCTTCTGAAGTTCTTCGTCAATAGGACCTGGTGCCTTACCGTATTCACCCTTGATGTATGCTTTGATTTCTTTAGAAATGTTCTTGTATCTTTCGCCTACAAGAACGTTTGTAACTGCCTGGTTACCAACCATCTGGCTAAGAGGAGTAACAAGTGGAGGGTAGCCCATATCTTTACGAACTTGAGGAATTTCTAAAAGTGCTTCTTCCATTCTGTCAAGAGCGTTCATATCTTCAAGGTTAGCCATCATATTTGAAAGCATACCGCCAGGAACTTTATATGTCAAAGCGTCTGTATCAGTTACAAGTGCTTTTGGCTTTAAGAGACCTGATGAGAGATATTGGTCACGAAGTGGCTTGAAGTGGTCGTTAACTGCCTTTAATGTATCTCTGTCAAGACCTGTTTCGTAGCCAAGACCTGAAAGAGCATCGTATAATGTTTCTGTTGCAGGTTGTGCTGTACCACCTGAGAAACAAGAAGTTGCTGTATCGATAATATCGCAACCTGCTTCAACTGCTTTAAGGATTGTCATATAAGCCATACCTGTTGTGCAGTGAGTATGAAGAATAACTGGCATTTCAGGCATTGCGTCTTTAATTGCACCAACAAGGTCTTTTGCCTCAACAGGAGTCATAACACCTGCCATGTCTTTGATACAGATTGTAGAACAACCCATTTCTTTCATTTCTTTACAAAGAGCCACATAGTTTTCAAGTGTATGAACAGGGCTTGTTGTGTAAGAAATAGCACCTGATGCAATTGCACCGTTTTTGATTGTTTCATCAACTGCTACTTGGATGTTGCGAACGTCGTTAAGTGCATCGAAAATTCTGATAACATCAATACCGTTTTCAATACTCTTTTTAATGAACATTCTAACAACGTCATCAGGGTAGTGCTTGTAACCTAAAAGGTTCTGACCACGAAGAAGCATCTGAAGTTTAGTGTCAGGACACTTTGCTTTGATGTTTCTGAGTCGTACCCATGGGTCTTCATTAAGGTAGCGAAGACATGAGTCAAATGTAGCACCGCCCCAGCATTCAAGAGAATAATAACCTGCCTTATTGAGCTTTTCGAGGACTGGTTCAAAATCCGCAAAAGGCATTCTTGTAGCAATAAGTGACTGGTTAGCATCTCTTAATACGGTTTCAGTAAACTGTACTTTCATAGTTTGTTTGCCTCCAAAACACATTTAATTTTATTCCAAAATTACCCATTGTAATTTTGATATAATTATACATTATATATTTAGTATTATCAATAGAAAAGAAATAATAAAAATATTTTTGGCGGAATAACAAAAAAAGACACTGAAAAGTGCCTTTTTTTGTCAAATATTTGAACACAATATATAAAGATTTTTAGAATGGATTTACTTGAATATTACCTATATTTGGTGCATAAGTAACTTTGTTATTAAAACTGTATGAGCCATCATTTGAAAGCTTAATTTCATTGTCGCCTTTGTTAAGATAAAGCACAACAGTTTTTGTCTTGTAAGTTTCCCAACTGTATGTGCTACGGAAGAAATAATTACCACGATTTTCGCCGTTTACAGTAAAGGTAATGTAACGCTCAACAAGGTCAACATTATAGTCGTGAAATCCGCCTTCTTCATTGTTTGAGTATTCAATAGTGAAGTTATAATAACCAGCGTCTTTAACATTTACATTGAATGTTGCATAACTACCTTTGTCAGATGCAATCCAACCGATTCTTTTACCACTTAAAGTATTCTCATCATCTTCAAGTGTAGCACCGTTGAAAATTTGCATATCGGTAGGAGTAATTGTATATATTATTTTATCAATATTTTGAGCAGATTCAACTTTTGCTAAACTTAAATTATTATCGAGCACAATTTTATTGTAACCACGATGAAGATATTTAATTTCTTCTTTGTATGTTACGCCGTTTACGGCATCAGGCAATCTGTCATCTGTGTATGATAATTTATAATGTCCGCCGTATTCTACAATGATTGAATAAGCATTTTCATTAGTATCAATATTTCTTGATTGTAAAGGTGCAAAGTGCATATCAATTGGTCCGTCATACTCCACACCATTTTTAAGTTTAAATTGAGCATCAATAAAATCAAGAGTTAAAATAGCATCATTAAGCACATTTAGATAGATTGTGTTTTTGCCTTTATTTAGACTTGCGTCGATTGTAACACATTCCATATACTCATCTTTAATTGTTGATGGGAATTCTACAATTTGTTCTGCACCATTTATTGAAATCTGTGCATCTGCAGTAATTCTACCCGACTCAACTCCACCGTTAGCATAAACAATATCAAGGTCATAAGCACCTGCTTTATCTACATTTACTGTAAACTTAATTGTACTGTCCTTGTCAATTCCTTTAACAACTAATCCCTTTGAACTTGCATAAGAAATCCATTCAGGCACAAATGCATTACCGTCAAACTTTGCATCTTCTGCCTCAAAACGAAGTGTACGATTTATATTTTTACTTTCATCTTCGCTGTTATAAGGTGTGATTTCAATAAAATATGACTGGCTTTCACGCTCACAAGGGAGTGTGAATTTTATACCATTACCTGAAACTTTTACGACCTCTGTCATACATTCTTCAGGGGAGTAGACTGCACCACCAAGTCCTTTAAAGTCAACACAAGTTACTTTAACTGTAACCTTATCGCCATTTTTTAAATGTTTTTCATCAATGTTTTCAATTTTTATTTTACTTTCTGCAGCACTACCACCTGTAAGTACATAAAACTTCTTTTCAGTCTCATCAAATGATGCCATACCGATAAACCCTTTGTTAAAAAGAGGGTATTTGCCTTTGAGCCAGTTACCAATATTACTATGGAATAAATCCCATTCAGTAACATCCAATTCTTTGCCTTTCATATCAGCATAGAACTTGTAAACCCAGTAGTTTGAATTAGGTGTAACATCATCTGCAACAACTTCCGAGAGGTTATTTGCAAGTCGCCAGTATGCAACACAACCGTAAATATCACTTGCCTCAAGACGAGAAATCCATTTTACAGATTCACCAGGGATTCCGTTAGTCTGCATAAGTCCATATTCAGAAATGCAGATAGGTGATCTCTCAACACCTAACTCGTCGCACATTTCGTTAAATTCGTTGAAACGATATTCCATCCAATAGATTGAATAATTTGGCTCTCCGGCAAGTTCATGCCATACAAACATATCAGGCATACAATTGTTTGTCTTGCAGTATGTTAAAAACTCTTTATTCCAATCATAGTTATAACCACAATGACCAGGACCCGCAATTTTTGCATCAGGATTTATTTCTTTAACAACATTATATGTAGATTCCCATGCCTCATAGAATTTGTAACGATTTTCTTCTACCCAATGGTCGCCAAACCATTGACCGTTGTCCATTTCATTGTAAATGCAGTAAACAAGCTTGTCTTTGTATTCTGAATTTTCCATTTCAGTTACAGTGTTGCGAACACGCTCGTTGTATGCATCAAGACTGTCAAACTGATAATACCAAGTGTCATACATATCTTGTGTATAGATAAATAAGTATTCGCCACCGGCTTCTGTGAATGTTTCAGCCACCTGATTTACATCGCCGATAGGGTGCTGAAGTCCACCTGCGGGCTTTGTGGCAAGTGTGTTAATACCTATACTTTCTACAATTTCAGCAGTGGGCACATCATCTTCTGCAATACCATAAAGATATCCCGAAGCCCTGCCTGTAAGTTCGGATTGTTGTGAAAAATCAATAGTAAGAGTAGGCACTTTGATAATCATAAATGCAATTCCTGCAATTATTACTAAAGATAAAACAGAAATTCCAATGCCTAACAATACCTTTTTAAGTGTTTTCATAAAGTTTTACCACCTATATTCAATATAGGTTGATTTTACCATATTATTTAGTTTTCTTCAATCTTAAAATGGAAGAAACACCCATCACAATTAAAAATATAGCAAATACTTTTGAAAGGTAATCTGTATTTATATTTTTAAGAAGAAAACTCGATGTAATCGCACCAATAACACCACCAATAATCACAGGCAAAATCTTTTTATAATCAATCTGCTTTTTTATAGTGTAAATTATTGTTGCAAGTACGGCACAAGGGACAAAAAATATTAAATTTATACCTTGTGCTTGTAGTTGGGGAGTATTGGCGAATACAACAAGGTAAATAATTAATACACCGCCTCCACCAAAACCCATTGAACCGATAAGTCCCGACAGAAATCCTGCAATAATAGGAATAACAGTACTCATTTTATAAACATTCTCACTCCCGCCCAAATCATAAATAATGCGAATATAATAGTCAGTATTTTGTTAGATGTCTTCTTGATTACAAAAGTGCCTAAAATACTGCCAATAAGTCCGGGTATCAGATAAATATAAGTATCTGAAAAGTTGACATTCCCATTTATTAGATATATAATTGAACTAATAATTGTGATAGGTAGTATTGTACCAACGGCGTTAATTTGTGCATCCTTTTGTTCCATTCCCATATTTTTATATAATGGAACAGTCAACATTCCGCCACCGGCACCTAAAATTATATTTACTGTACCTATCAATATTCCGGCAAGCATTCTTTTAATAAAACTCATTTTAACCTCCGGAGGATTTTTTTCTATGAAACCATTTAAGTTTAGAAGTGGTATAAGCCCATTAATTTATTTAGTGCTAGTTATTTATCACATATCAATAGTTGTGTTATTTTTCTTACCAATTTTTCTTTATATTGATGTAACTTCAAGAATTGGTGTGTTTCTTCTTGTAATTAATGCATTGTTTCTTTATCCATTGATTTTCAACACATATTATACCCTTGAAGAAAACGAATTATTTGTTTATCAGTGGCCTTTTGTTAGAATGAAAATCAAATATGCAAATATATTTGAGATTACTGATGAATTACCTGAGGGTATAAAGAAAGTTAAGAAAGCTTCCCTTTCAGTACCTAAGTTTTATGTTGGGTATTATTCTTATGAGTTAGATAAAGATACAAAAAAGGATGTAAAAACAAAGAATTATATTGAAATTTCACCTAAAGATATAGATTTATTTATGATTAAAATGGGTGGTAAATTCAAAATGGCTCGTGACTTGGCTGCAAAGCTTGAAGAGGAGCATAAACAGAAAAATGCTGAGCATCAAAGAAAGAAATTAATTGCAGACAAAATCAAAAAAGAAAAAGAGGAAGAAAACAAACCAGTTGATGTTGTTGTAACTCCAGTTAAAAAGAATAAAGCCAAAGTTAAAGTTGAAGAAACTGAAGAATAAAATAAACCCGCTTAGCAGATTTGCTAAGCGGGTTTTTGTATGCACAGAATGATAGAATAGTGTAGGGGACGATGCCCACATCGTCCTAAAAGAAAAGAGATTGTTCAGCAGTAACAATCTCTTTTTCTTTATGAAAACATTAACTTTATTTAATAGCTTTTGGCATATTCCACTTAAAAGCCATAGCAAGTATTCTTAAAATAAATGTAATCGCTAAACCTATAATCATAGCAAGACTATCTTCAATACCTATATTCCAACCATATAAATACAGTAAATAGTAAGTAGAAGCACCCGCAATAGCAGCGATAGCATAAATACGTTTTACTAACACAAATGGTGTTGAATTTGTAAGCACATCACGAAGCATACCGCCGCATATACAGGTAATTGCACCGCAAGAAATACTGATTAATGCATTGTCCGTGTATCCTTGTTCAAATGCGACCTTAACACCCATTACAGCAAAAATTCCAAGTCCCAATGCGTCGAAAATATCGTTAATATGTTCGATTCTAATTTCATTTTCTAAATATGTATGACTGAACTTTCTCGCAAAAAGGAAAACAATGATTGAAACAATTGTTGATAGCAACAGGTATTCTTTTGAATTGAAAAGTCCGGGAGGGGAAAAACTGAAAATTACATCTCGTGTAAGTCCGCCGCCAAGTGTTGTAATAATTGCCAGAAGAATGACTCCAAAAAGGTCAGTTTTTCTTCTGATTGCCACCATTGCGCCTGATACTGAAAATGCAACAACACCTATTGATTCAATAATTGTATAGAATAAATCCATAATGATTCTCCTATTTGATTACTATATTTATAGTATAAACCCATAACCATCATAATTCTAACACAATTGATATAAATAGTAAAGCAAAAACAAAAAATAAAGCTACAAATTGAAATAATTTGTAGCAATTCGTTTGGCATATTATCCATAATTTGTGTGATGAATATTTCTTGAATTTTTAGTATTATTATATTGTGGTTAATTCATAAAAATGTCACACAATAAGAGCGTTATTACACCTGAAATTCCGCCAAAAGAAGAAACACTAAGAGTCCATGCATTTATTGGAATATGTATTGTAATATACTTTCCAATAAGATTAACTGCGAATAAAGCACAAACCCCTTGTAATGCGGTGAAAAGCAGTGCAGTGAAAAATCTTTTTGATTTGAAATATGCTATAAAAATAACAATAATATATGTTGCAAACAATACTCCAAGAAGGATTTTACCCGAATTCATTTTTTGCCTCCTGAAAATTTTTGGACATATTATTTTTATTATTTTAATGCTTAAATTATACCTTGAAACATACAATAGATTAGAAATTTAAGAAGGAGTGAACAATATGACTGAAACTAAAACTACTTATGAGCAATTCTGTACACATCAGGGTAAAAACATAGTAATGGAATTAACTATGTATTCTGATGGTACAAGAAAAACAAGATGTATTAATTTTGATTGTCCCCATAATAATGCAAATTGTCAGAACAAGTTAATTAAAAAATAATTAAATTCTTTATTGACCGATTGAGAAAAAAATAGTACAATAACATAAATACGAATTCTAAACTAAATTTTATATATAGCGGTGATTTTTAATGCAGAAGATTGTTGATTCGGTTTACGATATCATCGCATTCTCAAACGGTATCATTTTTACAAAGAAAAGAGTCCTTGAAAACGGCTCTGTGAAAGTTAATTTTTACGGATATGATATAAAAAGAATGCAAAAAACTCCGGTTACAAAAAGTGTTTATCTGTTAAATAAATTTGGTCCGGAATATAAAAAAATAGCAGAACAACTTGGCGACTACGTTTCCTGTGACGCTGATGTTTTTTCATCAAAACAAGTTGTAGTTGTTTATCCTAGTGGTGAAACAGGATTGTTCTCACCTGAAGGCAATATGGTATGGTCAAGTGACTTATCATATCAAGGTGGCGAAATTTCAGGCGTTGTTTGTGATGGCAGACAAATCTGGAGTGTAGTTCCTGAAAACAATTGTGTTGTAAGTTACTCTATTTCACATAAAAAATTCAGTATGCGAATTGGCTCTAAAGATTCATTATCTTTTCAGAATCCTGTGTCAATTTCAAAGTATGATAATGAACTTTTTATCTGTAATAAGGGTTCAAATAAAGTAAGAACTATAAATCTTAACGACTATTCAGTAAGTGATTTTAGAATTTTTGATGAGCCGGTTTATAAATATCTGCGCTCTTGCGGAAAAGAAATCGTTGTACTTGAATCAGGCGTGTATGTTTTATAATATAAAGGAGATATTAAAATGAGCGAAGAATTTAATCCGGATTTAGTGTCAGTTATTGATGAAAACGGTGTTGAACATGTTTTTGAAGAACTTGACAGAATTGAAACAGATACAGCAAAATATGTAGCACTTCTTCCTGTATATGATGATGCTGATGAGATTCTTGATGATGACGGCGAGCTAATTATTCTTAAAGTTTGTGAAGAAGATGGTGAAACATATCTCGAACCAATTGAAGATGATAATGAATTCAATGAAATCGGTAAGATTTTTGAAGAACGTCTTTCTGAATTGTTTGATTTTGACGAAGAATAAAATATAATACGACACCCTGCGAAGCCCGATAACTGCGGATGATATTAACCCAACACTCACTAAAAGGGAGCCAATTCTCGATTCATTGGGAGCAGACCTCCCGTCATAAGACGGACGAAGGGAGCACAGACATGAAACGGACGGCACCCACCTGCTTAACATGCAGGTTAGTATTCACCGCAACCGACTTTGCGGGGCATTTCATTACATAAAACAGTAAAGCGAGGTTTTTCCTCGCTTTTTTGTTTATTAGAAAGTTTTTGTGTCAATAATTCATTCGATTGGAGTGAATTATATGAAAAAAACAGTACTTAAAATTGAAATTTCTTTGTTGGTTGCCTTAATATTTTGTTGTGTTTTCAACATTAATACTTTTTCAAAACAATGTGAAAATATCAGAGAAAAAATGTTGCGTATGCATGTAATTGCAAATTCTGATACTGAAGAAGACCAGAGTTTGAAACTTAAAGTCCGTGATGCAGTTTTGACAGCCGGAAAAGAAGTTTTTGACGGAAGTGTAACATCAACAGAGGCAAAGGAAAAAATTGAACCTTATATTGAATATCTTGAGAGTGTTGCACTCGAAACCATACAAAATGAGGGCTTTGATTATGGTGTTAATATCGAAATAGATAATGAGTATTTTAATACCCGCACATATGACAATAAAGTTACGTTACCTGCAGGTAATTATAATGCAATTAAAGTTATAATAGGCGAGGGCGAAGGTAAAAATTGGTGGTGTGTTATGTTTCCACCAATGTGTTTGCCGTCTGCCGTTGAGGAATGTGAAATATCAGATGTTTTAACTGATACTGAAACAGAAATAGTTACTGAAACTGAAAAATACAAATTCAGATTTAAAATTATTGAATTCTTTGAAGAAATATTTAATTAAAAATAACTCTTTACAAACGGCAATTAATTTTGGTAATATATATTTGTAGAAATTTGACTTATTTGTTTCTGCTATATATTTTTGCTCTAAGGAGTTGAAATTTATGCCACTTGTATTAGCCCATAGAGGTGCCAATAAGGTAGCACCACAAAATACTATTCCTGCTTTTAGAAAAGCACTTGAATTTAATGCTGACGGAATTGAAACCGATGTCCATTTATGTAAAGATGGCGAGATTGTTGTTTGTCATAACTACACTGTTGATGAAACATCAAACGGTAAAGGTCTTATTGACGAATTAACACTTGCTCAGCTTAAAGCTATGGACTTCGGTTCTTATTTTAATAATGATTTTTCAAATACAACTTTACCAACTTTAAGTGAACTTTTAGATGTTGTTAAAGATATGAGTTTAATTAACATTGAAATTAAACCACCAAAAAAGAATAATGACCTTGTTAAAAAAGTGGTTGAAGAAATCAATAAATACGGAATCGTAAAGAATTCTATTGTTTCTTGCTTTGACCCTGAATGTGTACGGATGGTTAAAGAATTTGACAGTAACGTAAAAACAGCACTTCTTTATGAAAATGACGACCTTGGTCGTGAAATTATGAATTTTGGTGTAGCAAAATATTGTAAACAGTTGAATGTTGATGCTGCACATCCTCACAGAAAACTCATTACATATAACGATGTTGTTGAACTTCACAATCTCGGTATGGCGGTTAATCCTTGGACAGTTAATCTTGAAGAAGAAATTATAAGATTAACTGAATGGGGTTGTGATGCATTAATTTCTGATGTACCGGATTATTGCAGAAAAATATTGGAGAGTATTAAATGAACAATCCCAAATATAGTATAATTCCAAAACCACAAAAATACGATGTCCTCGATGGAACGTATACAGTTACATCTGAAACTGCTGTGCTTTGTATACCTGAATTTATAAAAGCTGGTAATTATCTTTCTGGTTTTCTTAAAACAAAGAAAGGTGCAAATAACGGAGCGATTAAATTTAATAAAGATTCAACACTTAAAAGTGAAGCATATAAGTTGAAAATCACACCGGATGGAATTACCGTTTCAGCATCTGACAAAAATGGTGCATTTTATGGTGCTGTAACCCTTAAAATTATGATTATGCAGGCGAAAAGTGCAAATGGTGTAGCTGTACTTAATTGCGCTTACATATATGATTATCCTAAATTCTCTTATCGTGGAGGAATGATGGATGAAGCACGTCACTTTTTTGGCATAGATGCTGTTAAGAGTGCTCTTGATAATATGGCACTTCTTAAACTTAATAAATTTCATTGGCATCTTTGTGATGACCAAGGTTACAGAATTGAAAGTGAAGTTTTTCCACTTCTCAATGAAATCAGTAGTAATAGAAAATACGAACTTCTTGGTGGTTGCAACAATTTAGCATTTCCTGAACTTCAAAAGGGTGGAGAAGAGTATTACCATTACTATAAAAAAGATGAGATTCGTGAAATTGTTGAATATGCAAGTAACTTGTGTATTGATATAATTCCTGAAATTGATTTGCCTGGTCATACTGTTGCAATACTTGCTGCATACCCTGAACTTTCATGTCTCAAAGGTGAATATGAAGTTTTCTGTGAAAATGGAATTACAAAAGATGTTCTTTGCGCAGGTCAGGACGAAACTTATGTTTTTGTGGAAAAACTTTTAACTGAAGTTTGCGAGTTGTTCCCATACAAACATTTCCATATGGGTGGCGATGAAGCGTCAAAAGGCCATAAGATATGGGAAAAAGAGTGTCCCGTGTGTCAACAAAAAATGAAGGACCTCGGACTTGAAAAAGGCAAAGATTTACAAGCGTATTTTAACAATCAAGTTAACGAAATGCTTAAAAAACTTGGCAAAACAAGTATTGAGTGGAATGATGGTATTGGCGAAAATACTGATTCGAACATAATTGGACATTATTGGATTTTACGTAGTCCTGCTTGGGTAAAGCGTGAACATAATAAGCGGAAATTCATTGTTTCACCTTGTCCTACACTGTATTTTGACTTTTCATATTCAAGAGTACCGTTAAAAAAGGTTTATAACTTTAATGTTGCTAAATCTGGATTTGTAAATGAAAAGAATGTTCTTGGTGTTGAATTTGAGTCTTGGGCTGAGTGGATTGATACATATGATGCTTGGGAATTTTCTGTTTATCCAAGAATTTTTGCTCTTGCTGAAGTTGCATGGACTGAAGACAAATTCAAAAACTACAAAGATTTCTATAAACGTCTTGATTTCTTTAAGATGTATATGAAATCAAAAAACATCAATTATTCAAGAATTGAGAAAAAGATTTGGTTCAAGGTAAAGAATAAATCAGTTTATCATCTTGGTAATCGCGGTGCTGAATATAAATATAATGAGAAAATTAAAATGACAAAATAAGGAGAAAAAGATATGGAAGTAATGAATATATTGTCATTTTTCACTGGTATTGGATTATTCCTTTACGGTATTGATGCTATGGGCGAAGGCCTTGAATATGCGGCTGGCTCAAAGATGAAGAAAATCTTAGGTGCTCTGACTAAAAACAGATTTTTAGCTGTTATTATGGGCGCGTTGGTGACTGCACTTATTCAAAGTTCATCTGCAACAACGGTTATGGTTGTTGGTTTCGTTAACGCGGGGCTTATGAATCTTGCGCAGGCAGTAGGCGTTATTATGGGTGCCAACATTGGTACAACTGTAACCAGCGTACTTATTGCAATGGATTTAGGAATGATTGCACCTGTTGCTTTGCTTCTTGGCGTTTTTGCAATGCTTTTTGTTAAGAAAGATATTGTTAAGCATATTGGTCAGACTATTGCAGGATTTGGTATGCTTTTTGTAGGTATGGAATTAATGGCTTATGGTATGGCACCTTTAGGCGAATCAGAAGTTTTCACATACTTTATGACAAATTTCAGTAATCCGTTTGTTGGTGTACTTATAGGCGTAGTTTTAACAGCGGTAATTCAGAGTTCATCTGCAAGTATCGGTATTTTGCAAGCACTTGCGATTCAGGGTCTTGTACCAATTGATTTTGCGGTGTATATTCTTCTTGGACAAAACATAGGTACTTGTGTTACTGCACTTCTTTCTGCGGCTGGTTCAAAAACAAATTCAAAAAGAACTGCAGTTATGCACTTGCTCTTTAATGTTATAGGTACAGTAATATTCTTGTTTATAACAGCATTTACACCTTATACCACATGGCTTGCAGGATTAAGTGATAACGTGTCTGCACAGATTTCAGCGGCACATATCATCTTCAATGTTGTAAATACAATTGTTTTATTCCCATTTGCTAATTGGATTATTAAAATGGCTTGTATTCTTGTTCCTGATAAAGAACCTGAAGATTCAAAACTTGAATTCAAATTCTATGACTCACATCTTCTCAGTACTCCTCCTGTTGCAGTTGAACAGATTGGTAAAGAAGTAGTACGAATGGCAAAACTTGCGCGTGATAACTTTGACCGTGCTGCAACTGCACTTATAAATAATGATACAAGTAAAGGTGAAAAGATAGAGTCGGTTGAAGAAGTAATTAACTTCTTGAATCACGGAATTACAAGAAATCTTGTTAAAATCAATGCACTTGATTTGGACTATTCTGATGCTAAATATATTGGTCGTTTATTCCATGTAATTAATGATATTGAACGTATTGGCGACCATGCAGTAAACCTTAGTGAAGCAGCTATTGTTCGTAGTAATGAAAAACTTGCTATTTCAGATGAGGCAGTTGCCGAACTAGAAACAATGCGAAAATGTGTTGTGGAATTGCTTGACGCTTCAATCAGTTCTTTTGAAAAACAAGAACTTACTATTGAAGAAGCAAAGCGTATTGAAACACTTGAGACTGCATCTGATAATCTTAAAGAAAAATATCAGAATGCTCATCTTTATCGTCTTAACAAAGAACATTGTGAAACTCGCGCAGGCATGATGTTTGTTAATACTCTTATTGACTTTGAACGTGTAGGCGACCATTCAAAGAATATTGCTTTTGCAGTTGCTAAAAAACCAGGCGAAAGAGTTATGGTTGATGAAGAAATGATTAAAACATATTAAAAAAAGCCGTGCTTTTCAGCACGGCTTAATCTTTGTCTAGTTTTATAGATTAAAGAGCGTTTACAATATCTCTTGTGTCTCTTGCAATAGCAAGCTCTTCGTTTGTAGGAAGAACAAATACCTTAACTTTTGAATCTGTAGTTGAAAGTTCACCTTCAGCACCTCTAATAAGAGTTTTGCCGATTTCTTCATCAACTTTAATACCAAGGTATGAAAGTTCGTTACAGATTTTTGTTCTCATATCTTCAGCGTTTTCGCCGATACCGCCTGTGAATACGATTGCATCAACACCATCCATAGCAGCGGCAAAAGCACCGATATATTTTTTAATTTCATATGCCTGAATGTTTCTTGCAAGTGCGCAACGCTCAGCAAGACCATTGTTATTCTCAAGCATTTCTTTCTTAACATCACGGTCGTCAGAACCAACACCAGAAATTGCTGCAATACCAGATTTCTTGTTAAGAAGAGTATCCATTTCTTTAATTGAAAGATTTTCTTTTTCCATAAGGAAAAGTACTACTGATGGGTCAATATTGCCACAACGTGTACCCATAATTACACCATCAAGCGGAGTAAGACCCATTGTTGTATCAATAACTTTACCATTTTTAACAGCTGTGATTGATGAACCATTACCAAGGTGGCAAGTAACAATCTTAAGGTCTTCAATGTTTTTGCCCATAACTTCAGCACATCTTGAGCTTACGAACTTGTGTGATGTACCATGGAATCCGTAGCGACGAATTGAATGCTTCTGTGCAAGTTCATAAGGAACAGGGAAAGTATAAGCTTCTGCTGGCATTGTACTGTGGAATGCGTTGTCAAAAACAGCAACTTGAGGAACTTCTTTTCCAAAGAGCTCAATACTTGCGTTAATACCCATAATATTTGCTGGGTTGTGAAGAGGAGCAAGGTCGTTAAGACCTTCAATACCAGCAATTACATCGTCATTTATAAGAACACTCTTATTGAAAAGTGAACCACCCTGAACAACACGATGACCAACAGCTGCGATTTCACTGATATCATCAATAACCTTGTTTTCACCTTCGGTAAGAGCTTTTTTAACTGCACCAAAAGCTTCTGTATGGTCTTTCATAGGGGATTCAATGGTAATCTTACCGCCATCTTTTGTGTTGTAAGTGATGCAAGCACCATCTGTACCAACTCTTTCGCAAATACCTTTTGCGATAACACTTTCATCATCCATATCAATAAGCTGATATTTAAGTGATGAACTACCTGCGTTAATAACAAGAACTTTCATTTTTACATCTCCATTCAAAGTTTTACTTGAAGTAATATTAAACCTGTATTATTATATACTTATATTTAGTGAATTTCAAGGTTTGTTTTACCAATATTTTCGAAAAGAGGTAACTTTATGTCGATAATCGGTATTGTTTGTGAATTCAATCCGTTTCACAACGGGCATAAATATTTAATTGACTCTGTCAAAAAAGACGGAGATACTGTTGTGTGTGTAATGAGTGGTAATTTTGTACAAAGGGGAGAGCCGTCAATTTTCCCCAAAGAATATAGAGTAAAATCAGCACTTATGAATGGTGCCGATATTGTGCTTGAATTACCATTTTTATATGCGACTGCAAGTGCTGAGATTTTTGCATCAAGTGCAGTCAAAATTCTTGATTCATTTGGTTGTGATAAAATCGCATTTGGCACAGAGATTACAACAATTAATCAACTTGAAAATGCAGTTGAAATTTTATTTTCAGAAGATTTTGACAACAAAATTAAAAAACATCTTGAAAGTGGCGTTAGTTATCCTACTGCAAGACAATTGGCGTTTGATGAGTATGATTGCGATTGTGATATTTCTTCACCTAATAACATTCTCGCAATTGAATATATAAGTGCAATAAAAAAGAATAACTATAACATCACTCCAATAACGGTAAACCGTAAAGGTGCTGATTATAACGATAACTTTGCTATTAACGAATTTGCTTCTGCAACACATATCCGTAATCTTATAAATAGTGGTAGTGATTTTCAAAAATATGTGCCTGAAATTGCGTATGAAATATATAAAACCGCATTAGATAATGGAGAGTATATTAATGCAGATAAATTCAATATTTCAGCTCTTTCAGTTTTGCGCTCATTTAATGATATAAAATCAGAAATTGCCAATATGTCTGAGGGTCTTGAAAATAGAATTCTCTCTGCAATCAAAACAAGTTCAAATCTTGATGAAATTTATGATAAAGTTAAGACGAAACGATTTGCTCATTCAAGAATAAGAAGAGCAGTTTTATCTGCCATAATGAATGTCACCAAAGTTGACTTGAAAATTCCAGTACCATACTGTAGATTATTAGGTTTTAATTTAAGTGTTTCTAGCAAACTTGGTGAACTTGCAAAAAATTGTAAAATACCATTTGTAGTGAATTATTCTGATATAGTCAGTCTTGATTCAGATGATGCATCACGAGTGTTTGAAATTGAGAATAAATCAAGCGATTTATTTAATCTGTCCTTGCATAAAACAGGCAATTGTTCTTCTGAAATGACATTTTCTCTTATAAAAATGAAATAAATTGCAGGAAATCTTGCAAAATGCTTGATTTTCAACACGAAAACTTGTATATTATTTTTTGTTGAATTTATATTCAGGAGTTGTTTTTGTGAAAAACTTTATTTTGTCAAAAGTTGATATTAAAAATAAAAAATTATCAAAAGGTCATAAAAAACTTGTTGCATACATTACTGAAAATTATGACAAGGCAGCTTTTATGACTGCATCAAAATTAGGCGAAAAAGTAGGCGTAAGTGAATCTACCGTTGTTCGTTTTGCAACTGAAATGGGATTCAAAGGTTACCCGGAACTTCAAAAAGAACTTCAACAGATGATTAAATCTAAACTTACCGCAGTGCAGCGTATGGAAGTTTCAAGTACACTAATAGGCGAGCAAGATGCCATTAAAAAAGTTCTTAATGGTGACATTGAACTTATTCGTGATACATTAGAACAAATTTCTACCGAGGAGTTTTCAAAAGCAGTACAGATTATCAATAATGCAAGAAAAATTTATATACTCGGCGTTCGTAGTTCTGCGTCATTAGCAAGTTTTCTGTATTTTTACTTAAATCCTGTGTTTGAAAATGTTGTGTTGATTGATACCTCAAGTGCTAGTGAAATGTTTGAGCAGATGTTTAGAATAAGTGAGGATGATGTTTGTGTTGCGATTAGTTTCCCTCGTTATTCAAAACAGACCATAAACGCACTTCGTTTTATTAATGATAGAGGTACAAAAATTATTGCAATCACCGATTCTGCCGATTCTCCCATTGCAGAATATGCTGATAATATTCTTGTTGCAAAAAGTGATATGGTGTCAGTTGTCGATTCTCTTGTTGCACCGCTAAGCTTAATTAATGCATTAATTGTTGCGGTTACATTCAGTCGTCGTGATGAAGTGTATAACAACTTTAATAAACTTGAAAGTATATGGGACGAATATCAGGTTTATGATAAGTCAGATGGTGGCGAAAATGAGTAATAAGGTAATTGCAATAGGAGCAGGTGCCGCAGGCACTATGGCGGCGGGAGTTGCCGCGGAGAATGGTGCGAATGTATTGCTTCTTGAGCGTAACGAAAAAATTGCCCGAAAAGTTATGATAACAGGTAAGGGCAGATGTAACGTAACAAATAATGTTGATGACGTTCAATCGTTTATTCAAAATATTCCAGGTAACGGAAGATTTCTTTATAGTGCTTTTTCTTCATTTGATAATCGTGATGTAATGGATTTCTTTGAAGATTATGGTGTAGAATTAAAAGTTGAGCGTGGTAACAGAGTTTTTCCTATAAGTGATAAAGCAGTTGATATTGTTGATGCTCTTAATAGATATATTTCTGATTCAGGTGTTAAACGTAAAACTGAACGAGTAACAAGTTTAATTACTGAAAACGGAGAAGTAAAAGGCGTAGAAACAGAGTCAGGCAATAATTATTATGCCGATTCGGTTATAATTGCAACAGGTGGACTTTCTTATCCGCGTACTGGTTCAAGTGGCGATGGCTACAAACTTGCTAAAAGTGTGGGACATACCGTCACAGAATTAAAACCGTCATTGTCTGCTCTTGTTTGCCGTGAAGGACTTTGCAGTGAGTGTATGGGATTGTCACTCAAAAATGTTGCAATTAAGGTTTATGATACAAAAAAGAAAAAAGAAATCTATGACGACTTCGGTGAAATGCTTTTCACACATTTTGGTGTATCAGGTCCAATGATTTTATCTGCAAGCGCCCATATGAGAGATATGGAAAAGGGCAGATATGAAATATATCTTGACTTGAAACCTGCACTTTCTCACGAAAAACTTGATGCAAGAATTTTGCGCGATTTTGCAGATAACAGTAATAAATCAATTTCAAATGTGTTAGCATTGTTATTGCCTAAATCTTTGATATCACCTGTGCTTAAGGCCTCAGGAATAAAGCAATCTGAAAAAATTAATCAGATTACAAAAGAAATGAGAAAAATGCTTGTTGATACAATCAAATCTATAAAACTTACCGTTATGGACTTTAACGATATTTCTGAAGCGATTGTTACAGCAGGTGGTATAAAAGTCAGTGAAATTAACCCTAAAACTATGGAAAGTAAGTTGTGTAAAGGATTATATTTTGCAGGCGAAGTTATTGATTGCGATGGTTATACAGGTGGTTTTAACTTGCAAATCGCATTTTCTACAGGACATTTAGCGGGTGTTTCCGCAAGTAATACAGAGAGGAATTAAAATTATGATTAATGTTGCTATTGACGGACCTGCAGGTGCAGGTAAAAGTACAGTTGCTCGTGCGGCTGCACAGAAATTAGGTTATATTTATGTTGATACAGGTGCTCTTTATAGAGCCGTTGGTGTATATTGTCTTCGTAAAGGTATTGAAACAACAGATGCCCAGAATGTTGGTGCAATACTTAGTGAAATTACAGTTGAATTAAAGTTTATTGATGGTGTACAACACGTGTTCCTTAATGGCGACGACGTTTCAATAGAAATCAGACTCCCTGAGGCATCAATGGCTGCATCTAATGTTTCTGCAATTCCATCAGTTCGTGCATTCTTGTTCGATTTGCAGCGTGATATTGCCGCTAAAAACAACTGCATTATGGATGGCCGTGATATCGGCACTGTTGTTCTTCCTAATGCCCAAGTTAAAATCTTTTTGACTGCTGATGATACAGAAAGAGCAATGAGAAGATACAAGGAACTTCAGGAAAAAGGTAGCACAGTTACATATCAAGAAGTACTTTATGATTTACGAGTACGTGATTATAACGACTCTCATCGTGAAATTGCACCTTTAAAACCTGCAGAAGATTCAGTAATTGTTAATACAACAAATTATTCGCTTGAAGAATCAATTAATAAAATAGTAGAAACAGTTGAGGAGAAATTATAATGTCTGATAAATTCAACAATTATAATTTTGGTGAATTCAAAAAGCGCAATTTAATGAATGTGATAAGACCAGTCGGAAATCTTTTTTGCAATTCATATTATAAGGTTGAGTACATAGGTCTCGAAAACATTGAACATAGTGGTGGCTTTATTATTGCACCGAATCATGTTACAGAATTTGACCCTTTATTGATTGCAATGGCATCAAAACGCTTGTTTTACTATATTGCAAAATATGAATTGTTCAAAAATCCTTTGCTAGCAAAAGCAATTATTGGTTTGAATGGTTTCCCTATTATGCGTGGTAAGGGCGATATGAGAGCAATCAATTATGCTGTTGAACTTGTTCGCAGGGGAGAAGTACTCTGTATTTTCCCTGAGGGTACTCGCTCCGTAGATGGCGTGCCACACGAAGCAAAATCGGGCGTTGGCTACATAGCACGTCATGCATGTGCAGATATTGTTCCAACTGCAATTTTTATGGAAGATAAGGATAAAAAGGGTTCTAGAGTTGTTGTGAAATTCGGTGAACCAATCCGTTATAGTGATATGGGATTTACAGATGGCGGAAAAACATCTGAAAATAAACGTGTGGCAAAGAGAGTTATGGATGAAATTGTTCATCTTTGGGAGGAATGTAAATGAAAATAACTCTTGCTAAAACTGCCGGATTTTGCTTTGGTGTCAATCGAGCAGTCAATATGCTTTATGATTTGGTTGCGGATGGTGTAAATGTTTGCACACTTGGTCCAATTATTCATAATCCACAGGTTGTTGCTGATTTAGAAAGTAAAGGCGTTAATATCATTAACAATATAAGTGATGCAGTTAACAATAAAAAAGTTGTTATACGTACTCATGGCGTTGAACAAAACATTCTAAAATATTGTATCGACAATTCTCTTGATTATATTGATGCAACTTGTCCTTTTGTTAAAAAGATTCATAAAATTGTTCAGAAAGAATCGTCTTCTGATATGCCTGTGTTAATCGCTGGTGATAAAAACCATCCAGAAGTAATCGGAATTAAAAGTTATTGTAATGGTGATTGTTTCGTGTTTAATTCAGAAGATGAATTGAACGAAATTTTCGCAAAAAACAGCTTTTCAACAGAAAACCCCTTTTTAGTAGTTTCTCAAACAACTTTTAGCACAAAAGAATGGAAAAAATGTGTAAAAAAAGTAAAATTACTATATACAAATGCAATAATTTTTGATACAATATGTAATGCGACCGAAGAAAGACAGGCAGAGGCGCTGAAATTATCAAAAGAAAATGATATTATGATAATTGTTGGTGGTCGAACAAGTTCAAATACTGCAAAATTAAAATCAGTATGTGAACCCAACTGCCCGACTTATTTGATTGAAACAGCAGAAGAGCTTCGGGACATAGCTTTATGTGATGTTCAGTCAATAGGCGTTACTGCCGGTGCATCAACACCTGACAGTATAATTAAGGAGGTAATAAGAACTATGTCCGAGAAATTTGAAAACGCAAACACAATGAATATGGAGGAGACCGGCTTTGAGCAGATGCTTGAAGAATCATTCAACTCAATGAGTTTTGATAAAAATGTTGTTGGTACAGTTATTGGCTTTACAGCAACTGAAATTCAAGTTGAAATCGCAGGCAGAAAGCACACTGGCTATGTGTCTTTTGATGAATATAGTGATGACCCATCAGCTGACCCAAAAGCAGAGCTTAAAGTTGGCGATGAAATCAAACTTCGCATTATGAAGACAAATGATGTTGAAGGTACAATTATTCTTTCAAAACGTCTTTATGACCGTGATTCAGTTTGGGAAAACGTTGAAGCAGACGACACAATCCACACAGGCGTTGTTACAGGTATTGTTGGCGACAACAAAGGTGTATTTGTACAGAGCGGTGCTATTAAAGTATTTGTTCCTGCTTCACTTGCAAAGATGAGAAGAAATGATTCTCTTGAAGACCTTGTTAAGACTGAAGTTGAATACAAGATTATTGAAGTTAATAAGCAGAAGAGAAGAGTAGTTGGCTCAATCCGTGAAGTTGCTGCTTCAAAACGTAGAGAAGTTGAAGATGCATTCTGGGCAAATGTCACAGAAGGTGCAGTTTACACAGGCACAGTTAGAAGTCTTACAAACTATGGTGCATTCGTTGACCTTGGTGGTGTTGACGGTATGGTACATATCTCTGAACTTTCATGGCAGAGAATTAAGCACCCATCAGAGGTTGTAAGCGTTGGCGATACTGTTGAAGTTTACGTTAAAGAACTTGACAGAGAAAACAAGAAGATTTCACTTGGTTATAAGAAAGTTGAAGATAATCCATGGGAAATTCTTAAGCGTGATTATCCTGTTGACAGTGAAGTTGATGCAAAGATTGTAAGTATCACATCATTCGGCGCATTTGCACAGATTATTCCTGGCATTGATGGTCTTGTTCACATTTCACAGATTTCACATAAACACATCGGTACTCCTGCAGAAGTACTTAAAGTAGGCGATGTTGTTAAGGCAAAGATTATGGAAATCGACTTTGATAAGAAACGCGTTAGTCTTTCAATCAAAGCTCTTATTGAGCCACCTGTAGTTGAAGAAGCTCCTGTTGAAGAAGTAGTAGAAGCAGCTGCAGAAGAAGCAGTAGTTGAAGAATAATAAATCGGCATTAGGCCGTAAAAAGGGGTCAGATGATGCTAAAATATCATCTGACCTGTTTTTTATGAGGTAATTGTTATGAAAAAAGGATTAGCAGTATTATCTGGAATAGCTGCAGCGAGCGCGGCAGTCGGCAGTAGCTTGCTGTATTTCAAGAAAAAAGATATTTGTCCGCGTTGTGAAGTTAAAAAGGCACTTGCAAAGACAAAGATTCATTATACAAAGGATGAAATGTATAATAATGGTGCTGCTTTAACACCGCCAATGGGTTGGTCAAGTTGGAATAGTTTTAGACATAAAATAGATGAAAACGTAATTCTTCAAATTGCCAAAGCGGTTAAAGAATCAGGTCTTGCCGATGCGGGCTATGTTTATATTAACCTCGATGACTGTTGGCAGTCTTCAATGCGTGATGAAAACGGAAAAATGCAAGGGGATTTAACTACATTCCCACATGGTATTAAATGGCTTGTTGAACAGGTAAATGCTATGGGACTTAAACTTGGTATTTACTCATCAAACGGTACGCTTACTTGTGAGGATTTACCCGCATCACTGTATAATGAAAGAATTGACGCTGAAACCTTTGCAGAATGGGGCGTTGAGTATTTCAAATATGATTACTGTCATCATGTGCTTATTCCTACTGACGCACCTTATATTGATAGTATTTCTATCGGTGGCAAAGGTATTGACGGCGAACTTATATTTCCAGCAAAAGATGCCATACTTAAAGGCGAGGCAAAAGTTATTAACGAAGAAAATGGTAAGTCTTATGTAAAAGGTATCTGTAGTGCTATGGGCTCAATTGAGTTCAATAATATTGTTGTTCCTACTGATGGTGAATATGTTTTGACTTTTGTTATGAGGAAAAATACTTGTGATGGTCAGTTCTGCGTTGTAACTGTGAATGATACTGATAAGTATGATTTTCTTATTGCAGAACAAAAAGCATTTTCACGTGAAGGCAGAAGACAGATTAAAGTTAATCTTAAAGCTGGTACTAATAAAATTTTTATAACAAACCCTGTAGGTTCTCCTATGGACAGTGCTGCTATGCAGTATGAAAAAATGGGTAAAGAGCTTGTTCGTGCTACAAAGAAATTTGCAGAAGAGAATAATTGTGAAGAAAAGAAAATCCTTTATTCAATCTGCGAATGGGGTTGGAATCAACCTTGGAAATGGGGCGGAAAAGCAGGTAATATCTGGCGAACAACTGGGGATATTCAACCTAATTGGATGTCTATTATTGGAATTTATGAAGTAAATGTACGTCTTGATAAATATGCTCAACCTGGTGCTTTTAATGACCCTGATATGCTTGAAGTTGGTAACGGAAAACTTACTGTTGAAGAAAATAAATCTCATTTTACTTTGTGGGCTATGATGGCTGCTCCACTTATTCTTGGTAACGATATTCGTGATTTTATCAAGGAAGATGGTTTAGTTGATGCTGATAATAAAATTCTTGAAATTCTTACAAACAAAGATGTTATTGCAGTTGACCAAGATAAACTCGGTATTCAGTGTTCAAGAGTAAAAACAAACGGAATTACAGATGTGCTTGTGAAACCGCTTGAGAACAATGAAGTGGCAATCTGTTTCTTTAACAAAGGTCTTTCAAAAACAAATATGAGTTATTCTGTAGCAAATTTACATAACATTGTGAATGTTACATTACCAAAAGCAGAAAAATATCTATGTAAAGATTTGTGGGACAAAACAGAAACAGTAGTAACTGATACTATTTCTGCTGAAGTCCCATCACATGGTGTAAAGGTCTATAGAGTTTCAGTTGCGCAATAATTCTATTTAATATATTAAAAGTTTTTAATGATATATAAGAAATCATATACCAACAAATACAAAATGGTAATGAAATTATTCCTAAAAAGTTAAAGGGTGTATTTGTATAATCCCATACTCCAAGGTTAAATGTTTTATTTACAACTAAACCTACCGTTAATTCAAGTGTGGTAATAATAAATGCACCTATTAATGCTTTTATATAAATTGAAGTGTGTTCAAAGGACTTGTTTATAATATAAAGGCATAAAAATGCAGACCCACCGGTTATAATCATTGACCAGTGTGTGAATCCTCTGAATGAAATTTCAATGAGTCCGTATCCAAGACCGCCTAAACAAAACAATAATAAATATTTTTCAAAATTCATTATATAATCACCGTGATTTATTGTTGACACAAACATTTATTTTATGTATAGCATAAAATGGTCAGGGTGGTTGTTTGAGTAATTCAAGAAGATATAATTACAGAAAAAAGATTTTAAGATTAATTTTTGTTTTGTTGCTTATTTCTTTGGTTGGATTAATCTTTTTTGAAATCAGAGCGAAACCAGTTATAATTGAGATGGCTGTTGCACAATCTGAAAATATTGCATCTGCAATTATAGAGAATGCGATTGTCACTATTTTGTATGAAAACGATATTACATATTCTTCTCTTGTTGATGTGGAAAAAGATAAGGATGGCAGAGTAGTTACTGTTAAAGCGGACACAATTAAAATGAATATGCTAAAAAGTAAAATTGGTGCAGAAATTTCCAATGATATTTTAGAAACTGATAGTCGTGAAATCAGTATTCCGTTAGGTACGATTATAGGTATAAGTGCACTGTCAGGTAAAGGTCCGAAAATAAAAACCACTGTTACATTAGCGAGCAATGTAACATCTACTATCAATAATTCTTTTACATCGTCGGGTATTAATCAGACTTTGCACGAAATATATGTGAATGTAAATGCAACTATATATGTCATTATGCCAAAAAATTCTGCTACGGCAGAGGTTGACTCTAATTATTGTATTGCACAAACTGTAATTATTGGAACAGTACCTGAAACGTTTGCAGATTTTCAAAATAAAGGTGAACAAAATGAATGATTTTGAACAGAAAAAGTTAAGAGCCGAAGAACTTCGTAAAGAACTCAATCATCACATTTATCGTTACTATGTCGAGAATGAAAATGACATTGAAGATTATGAGTACGATATGCTTATGCGTGAGCTCGATTCAATAGAAAAAGAATATCCTGAACTTTTAACTGCAGACTCTCCAACACATAGAGTAGGCGGTCAGGCGGACGGTCTTTTTGAAAAAGTTGTTCATACTGTAAAAATGGAAAGCTTGCAGGATGCATTCTCTCATATGGAAGTTCGTGATTTCAATAAACGAGTTAAAGATGTTTTCTCAAACGCAGAATATGTTGTCGAGCCAAAAATTGACGGACTTTCTGTGTCACTTGAATATACAAATGGTGTGTTTACTCGCGGTTCAACTCGTGGCGATGGTGTAGTGGGCGAAGATATTACAGCAAATCTTCGTACAATCAAAACAATACCTTTACGTCTTAAAAAAGATGTTCCGTTTATTGAAGTCCGCGGCGAAGTATACATGCCACGCGAAGTGTTCTTAAAGATTGTTGAGAAACAAGAACTCAATGGTGAAAAGCCATTCAAAAATCCAAGAAATGCGGCAGCAGGTAGTATTAGACAAAAAAATCCTAAAATTACTGCGGAGCGTAACCTTGATATTTATGTTTTTAATATTCAACAAGTTGAAGGCGTTGAAATTAAAGGTCATTATGAATCGCTGGAATTTTTGAAAGAGTTGGGCTTTAAGACAATTCCATTTTTTAATAAATTTAATAATATTGATGATACTTTGAAAGAAATTGAGCGTATCGGTGAAATCCGTTATACTTTACCGTTTGATATTGATGGTGCAGTTATTAAAACAGATAATTTCTCAATGCGAGAAACAATTGGTAGTACTGCAAAATTCCCTAGATGGGCGTTGGCGTATAAATACCCGCCTGAAGAAAAAGAAACTAAACTTATTGATATCGAAATTAATGTTGGCAGAACAGGTGTGCTTACACCGACAGCGGTTTTTGAGCCAGTACTCGTTGCGGGCTCAACAGTAAGCCGAGCTACACTTCACAATGAAGACTTCATTACAGAAAAAGGTATAAGAATAGGCGATACAGTAAAAATCAGAAAAGCGGGAGATATTATTCCCGAAGTTTTGTGTGTAGTTGAACATTCTGACAATTCTACACCATATAAAATGCCTGATTTCTGTCCATCTTGTAATTCACCTGTGCATCGTGAAATCGGTGAAGCGGCAATCCGTTGTGATAATCCCGATTGTCCTGCTCAACTTTTACGAGTACTCATTCATTTCTGTTCTCGTGATGCTATGGATATTGAAGGATTTGGCGATGCAGTACTTGAAACACTACTCAATAAAGGTTTAATCAATAAGATTGCAGATATATATCAAATTGATTATGATAAAATTGCAGAGCTTGACGGTATGGGCAAAAAAACTGCCGACAATATGCGAAATGCAATTGAAAAATCAAAGAAGAATGATTTATCAAAACTTATTTTTGCATTTGGTATTCGTCATATAGGTCAAAAGGCATCAAAACTGCTCTCTGACCGCTTTTTAACACTTGATAACATAATTTCAGCATCAAAAGAAGAAATCCTTTCTATTGAAGGTTTTGGCGAAATTATGGCGGATTCAGTTGTTGATTTCTTCTCATTAGACCAAACAAAACAAATGATTGAAGATTTGAAATCATTTGGACTTAATATGGAAAGTCAGCGAGAAATAAAAGACAATCGTTTTGAGGGTATGACTTTTGTGCTTACAGGTACTCTTTCAACTTATGGAAGAAAAGAAGCACAGGAGATTATTGAGTCATACGGCGGAAAAGCGTCTTCGTCTGTGTCAAAGAAAACAACTTATGTTTTAGCAGGCGAGGCAGCCGGCTCTAAACTCCAAAAAGCAACCGATTTAGGTGTAACAATAATCAATGAAGAACAATTCGCTGAAATGATAAAATAAGAAAAGGACGGTTTAACCGTCCTTTTGATTTTATAGTCCCTTATTATAAAACTCGTTTTTAAACCAAACATCATCAACTTCAAATTCTTTATGGTTTAAGTATTCAAGTATTCCTGCATCTGTTGTAAAATCAAACACAAGTTTATATGAATATAAGAATTGCTTTTTATAACCGTATTTCTTATTTTGAGCATTAGTGCCATATTTCCCATCACCAAGTAACGGATGCCCAATTGAAGCAAAATGTGCTCTGATTTGATGTGTGCGACCTGTGAGCAATTCAACCTCAACAAGCGATAAATCTTCATCAGTATCAATTACGTTGTATTTAGTGCGGATTTCTTTTGAATCTTCCATTTTCTTTTTAGAAACAGTAACTTTATTTTTGTTTTCATCTTTTAAAAGATAACCCTCAAGAAGTCCACTTTTTTTCTTGATTTCGCCGTGAACTATGCAAAGGTAAAATTTGTGCAATTCACGGTCTTTCATTTTTTGGTTAAGAATACGAAGTGCTTCTGCATTCTTTGCCGCAATTACAATGCCACCTGTATTTCTGTCAATTCTGTTTACAAGTGATGGCACAAATGAATGCTCATCATCAGGTTTGTATTCGCCCTTTTCATAAAGATAACGCTTGATTCTACCAATTAGAGTATCAATATATTCGTTATCGTCAGGGTGGGAGAGTACACCAACCTTTTTATCACAAAGAATAATGTTTTCATCCTCATAAATGATGTTGAGATTTTTAGATGCTTTAAGAAAATCATATTTTTCAGGTGCTTTTTCAAAGAATTCGTCATTTATATACATTTCAACAACATCACCGAGATTAAGTCGAGTTGAAATCTCAGCGCGTTTGCCGTTTACCTTAATTCTTTTAATTCTTATGTATTTGTGCATAAGTGTTTTTGGAAGTAGTGGTACGGATTTGCTTATAAATTTGTCAAGACGCTGGTCTGCGTCGTTTTTGTTGATTGTAAAACTTTTCACATCTACACCTCAAATTTTAATAAATTAAATATAACATATCAACTTGAAACTTGCAAGAAATTATTATAGAATAACTGTGGTGATTAAAATGATAATAAATAAATTGCATTACAAACAATTAAGCGAAGTGAAAAAGATTTATATTGATGCAACTACACTTAAAATCCGTGAAAAATTAAATGCTGCATTCAAAACACCTACAGCAGAAGATGATATGACTGGTGTTTTTGGTAAATTCTATAAACTTGATAAAATGTATAAGGTTAAATACATATATACCCGTAATAAACAACTTCAACCAATGACTTTTGACAGATATCACTACCTTGTTGACGTTGGTAGTGATGAAAATGGTTCGTTTATTGAATATGTTATGGTTTATGATAAACTTTATGACCCGTTGATAAGATTAACGTATGTAATAGCGGTTTTTGCAATACTAGCTTATCTTTTGTATTTATATAAATTGAATGCTATGAGCATTGTTTCTGCAGGAGTTCTTGGCGCAATTATAGTTGCATCTGTTGCACTTGTGTTCAAAAAATCTAAAGAAACTGAAAAAGAATGTGAAAAAGCAGAAATTCTTTTCAAAAATTTAATTTCTGATATTAATTTTAGTTGACAAAACAATTTTATTAATGTATTATATTAGCATATTATCACTTTAACACGCTAAAAGGAGTTAAAAATTATGAAAATGAAAAAAATACTTGCTGTCCTTATGGCAGTACTTATGATGGCAGTTTGCTTTGCAGGTTGTGGCGACACAGCACAAATCGTTGTTGCTGAAGCTGGTTCTGCGGGCGAAGAAGTTATGAATAGTGACAACTATTTTGCAGACTTCACAAAAACACCTGTTGATACTCAGGCAAAAGCACTTATGGAAGTTGCAGCAGGTACAGCAGACATGGCAGTTATTGACTACGTTATGTCAATTGGCTCAATCGGCGAAGGTACAGACTTTGCTAACCTTAAGCTCGTTGAAGATGCATCATTCGCACCTGAAGAATACGGTATCGCATTTAGAAAGGGTTCAGATGCTGTTAACTATGTAAACAAAGCAATCAATGAACTTAAAGCAGATGGCACTCTTAATACTATCGCTGCAAAATACAAGCTTCAGGACCTTCTCCTTGGTGATGGTACATACAAGCAAGTAGAAGCTGCTGAATCTGACTGGGAATACATTAAGAACAAGGGTACTCTTGTTGTTGGTATCACTCTTTTCGCACCAATGAACTATAATGACGATAATGGCGAACTTATTGGTTTCGAAACAGAATTTGCAAAAGCGGTTGCTGCTAAACTTGGTCTTGAAGTTAAATTCCAGGTTATCGATTGGAACTCAAAAGAAACAGAACTTGCAAGTAAAAATATTGACTGTATCTGGAATGGTATGACAATCACTCCTGAAAGAGCAGAAAATATGCAGGTTACAATCCCTTATATGCAGAATAAACAGGCAGTTGTTGTAAAAGCTGACTAATAATTAGGAGTTAATTTAATGTCTTTTGTTCAGGTAAGCATTGAATTATTAGAAGGTTTTTTACAAAACTGTTATCTGTTCGGTGCTACATTACTTTTTTCATTGCCTTTAGGATTAGTTATTTCTATGGGCTCTATGTCAAAAATTAAAATTATAAAGTTCATAACAAAAGCATTTGTCTGGGTCATCAGAGGTACGCCTCTGATGCTCCAGCTTTTTGTGGTCTTTTACGTTCCTGGGCTAGTGTTCGGTACACCAATGAAATCACGTATGACCGCAGCACTTATCGCATTTGTTATTAACTATGCCGCATATTTCTCAGAAATATACAGAGGTGGAATTGAAAGCATTCCAAAAGGTCAGTATGAAGCAGGTCAAGTGCTTGGTATGACCAAATCTCAGATTTTCTTCAAAGTTGTATTAATGCAGGTTGTTAAGCGCATTATTCCACCTATGAGTAATGAGATTATTACTCTTGTTAAAGACACATCTTTGGCTCGCGTAATTGCAGTTTCTGAAATTCTTATGCAAGCCACAGACTTTACAAGTAAAGGTATTATCTGGCCGTTGTTCTATACAGCATTATTCTTCCTTGCATTCTGTGGTATTCTTACACTGTTGTTCAGTTATATTGAAAAGAAATTTGATTATTATCGGAGTTAATTAAAATGTCTATATTAAAAGTAGAAAATATAAAAAAGAGCTTCGGTAATATCGAAGTTTTAAAAGATATCAGTTTTACATTGGAAAAAGGGGAAGTATTATCAATTATCGGTTCATCTGGTAGCGGTAAAACTACATTGCTTAGATGCTTAAATTTCCTTGAATCTGCGGAACAAGGTAAAATTTTTGTTGATGACGATTTACTTGTGGATTTTGCAACTGATTCAAGTCAGAAAGATTCACAACTTCGTCAAAAAAGATTGAATTTTGGACTCGTATTTCAGTCATTCAATCTTTTCCCACAATACAGTATTCTTAAAAATCTTACACTGGCAGTTCAACTTCTTGAAGATGTTAAAAAGAACAATAAAGAAAAGCTTAAAGAAATTGATAATCGGGCTATTGAACTTCTCAAAAGAGTTGGTCTTGAAGATAAAGTCAATGCATATCCATGTGAACTTTCAGGTGGTCAGCAACAACGTGTTGCTATCGCACGTGCTTTAATGCTCTCGCCAAAAATTCTTTGTTTTGATGAGCCGACAAGTGCTTTGGACCCTGAACTTACCGGAGAAGTTCTTCGTGTAATTCGTGAACTTCGTGATGGCGATACAACTATGATTATTGTTACTCATGAAATGAATTTTGCCAAAAATGTTTCTGATAAAGTTATATTTATGGCAGACGGAATTATTGAAGAAACAGGTAACCCAACAGATTTATTTGAAAATCCACAAAGTCCACGTCTTAAAGAGTTTTTAAGTTCTTCATTAAAAGATTAAGAAATCCTCCCAATAGGGAGGATTTTTCTTGTATTACAAACTGAAATGTGGTATTATATCTATGGTGATTTAAATGAAAAGAATAATTTCAGTGTTATTAACTTTTTTAATATTATTATTTGCATTGCTTCCTGTTTATGCGAAGTCGTCGGTTGAATTAAAGCTTATAGATACAACTGTGTATGCAGGCGACGAATTTGAATTAAAAGTTTTTATCAGTGATAATTCAAAATTAAGCGGCGCAGTAATTGATTTGGAATTTGATGCATCACAACTTGAATTTGTGTCAGGTGAAAAAGGCGCAATTATTGATGATGGTGCAATGGTAAGTATAAAAAATGCATCTAATAAAGTACGATTCACTTATATGTCACCAAATGTTTCTGTGACATCTGAAGGTGCTTTGTTTACTGTTAAATTCAAAGCACTTGAAAACGCTGAGGGGGAAAGTGATGTTAAACTTATAATTCCAAGTGCAGGGGATTTTGTAAGTGAAAATCTTGAAAAGATACCTTATTCAGTTAAAAATTCAACAGTTAAGATTATAAATAATACATTTGTTAATAACGAATCAACTACAGAATCAACAATAAATGATTCAACCACTTTAAATCCTGAGCAAGAGAGTAACACTACAACAGAAAGCACAACTGAAAATAATCAAAATAATGAAAATAATAATGATACCGATAATATTAAAATCGTAATTGGTGTAATGATTGCGGGTGCTGTGCTTATTATTGGAGCTATTATTTATTTAATTATAAGCAAGAAAAAGAGGTAATTTGTTATGAAAAATATTATTATTGAAGAATGTCCATATTGCGGCTCAAAAGATTTAACAAAGGGCTACCAAATTAACGACGGAGCTGTTTATCGCGACAAAATAAAATCTTTTGCTACTGTTGTTGAACACACAATATGTAAAGAATGTTCAAGTATTATTTATAGTCGAGTTGAAAAAACTGAGGTGCTTAAGTAATAATCTCTGTCTTTCTGCATATCATTTAATGGTGATAATTATGCAGAAGAAATACATAACAAATGAGGAGAAAATAGAAATTATCAAAATGATGATTTCAAAAGGTTATCTCACAGAAAATCAAATTAGTTTATTAAAAAAGCGTAACAACCTTTGAGGGTTGTTACGCTTTAACTTTTTATTCTAATGGCTCAAAATCTTCTGCGCCGTGTTTACAAATCGGGCAAATGTAATTTTCAGGTAATTCATCGCCATCATATACATAACCACAGATTTTACAAATATATCCTTTTTTCTTTTTAGTTTCAGGTTTTGGCTTGATATGGTCAAAATAGTATTGATAAGTTGCAGATGGTTCGTCGGATAATGTTTCCGCTTCAGTAACATCTGCAATAAATAAAAGGTGAGTGCCACAATCAACAATGTCTGTAACGGTACAAGAAATATATGCATTTGTTCCTTCACAGATAAAGTATGTGCCATTTTCTGTTCTGTAATTGGCATTAAAATCTGCAAATTTATCAATATCACGACCACTTGCAAAACCGAATCTTTTTATTAAATCAAATGTTGCCTCGGTTGAAAGTACAGAAATTGTAAATAATTTTGTTTTTTCAATCATTTCACAAGTAAGATTTCCCTTATTGACTGCTATAGTAATCTTTTTAGGATTATCAGTAACCTGACAAGCGGTGTTTATAATGCAAGCGTTATCTTTGTCATTTTCACGCGCACTTAAAATGAAAAGGCCATAACTTAATTTGAACATTGCTTCATTTCGTATCATTTAATCATCTCCATTTTTCTATATTATACCACAAAAAGTAAAATATGTATATATTATTTATTGTAATCCTCTTCTTTTTGTGATTTACATTGACAAATTTCTTAAAATATGTTATATTTTATCGGATATATTGTATATTTTGCAAGCATTTTATGTAAGCATAATATACTAAAAGGAGATGTAAAAATGAAAGGCAAATTCAGTGTTAAAACTTTGGCTGTGCTTGCAATTGCTTTTATGCTTCTTATGACAATGTCAGTAGTTGCATTTGCAGAAGATGGAGCTGAAGTAGAGTATTCAAGCAGATTTTATTCTACAGCACTCTCACTTCTTCCACCGGTAATTGCTATCGCGTTGGCTCTTATCACTAAAGAAGTTTATTCATCACTTTTCGTTGGTATTTTAGTTGGTGGTGGACTTTATGCTGTTGGTCCTGACGGATTCAGTATTGAAACAATGTTCAACACAATTATGACTGACGGATTTATCGGTAAACTTGCTGATACTTGGAATATGGGTATTATCATTTTCCTTGTTGTTCTTGGTGTTATTGTTGTTCTTATGAACAAAGCAGGTGGTAGCCGTGCTTATGGTGAATGGGCAAAGAAAAAGATTAAATCAAGAAAAGGTGCAATGCTTGCTACTTTTGGTCTTGGTGCATTAATTTTCGTTGACGACTACTTTAACTGTCTTACAGTTGGTAGCGTTATGCGTCCTGTAACAGATTCACACAAGATTTCACGTGCAAAACTTTCTTACATTATTGACGCTACTGCAGCACCAATTTGTATTATTGCTCCAATTTCTTCTTGGGCAGCAGCTGTTAGTGGTGTTGTTGAAGGTACTGACGGTCTTGAACTTTTCATTAAGACTATTCCATTTAACCTTTATGCATTACTGACAATTATTATGGTTGTTATGATTTCTGCTCTTAATATTGACTTTGGTCCAATGAAAAAGCACGAAATTAATGCTATGAACGGTGACCTTTATACAACAGATGCAAGACCTTATGCAAATGTTGATGAAACTCCTGTTTCAACAAAAGGTAAGGTTATTGACCTTATTCTTCCTGTTGTAATTCTTATTGCTCTTTGCATTGTTGGTATGGTTTATACTGGAGGATTCTTCTCAGGAGAAAGCTTTATTAATGCATTCGCAAACTGTGATGCAGCTTATGGTCTTGCTCTTGGTTCAATTATTGCCCTTGTAGTTAATATTGCATACTTTATGATTAGAAGAGTGCTTTCATTCAAAGATTGTATGGAAGCAATTCCTGAAGGATTTAAGGCAATGGTTCCTGCAATTCTCATCCTCACATTTGCATGGACACTTAGCGCTATGACAAATAACCTTGGTGCAGATGTATTTGTTGAAGGACTTGTTGATGCAACTGCTGGTAAACTTACATATTTCTTACCTGCAATTCTTTTCCTTGTTGGTTTATTACTTGCATTTGCTACAGGTACATCTTGGGGTACTTTTGGTATTCTTATTCCAATTATTGTTCCTCTTTTCGCAACAACAGACCCATCTCTTATCGTTTGTATTGCAGCTTGTCTTGCAGGTGCAGTTTGTGGCGACCACTGCTCACCAATTTCAGATACAACAATTATGGCGTCAACAGGCGGTCAGTGTGACCACGTTAACCACGTTTCAACACAGTTGCCTTATGCAATGACAGTTGCAGCAGTTTCTTTTGTTGGTTATTTGCTTGCAGGTTTTGTTCCAAATGCATTTGTAGTACTTCCTGTATCAATTGTTCTTCTTGTTGCTGCTCTTCTTGTTATTAAAGCAGTCACAAAGAAAAAGGCGTAATTTGATTTAATAATTAAAAACACCTTATCTTTAGAAGATAAGGTGTTTTATTATGCCTATTTCGCTTTGTATGGCTCTATTTGAGCTTTTAATGCTAAATATGTGAAATTACACAAATTAACTATAAATTAAATATAGAGCAAAATAAAAGGACTATCAATTGATAGCCCTTTTTGTGATTATTCTTTTACGCTTTTAAGTACATCAATATATGCTTTAATTGCTTTTACACAACCATCAAAGCCCAAATCTGCACTGTTAAGACACAGGTCATAGTTGCGGGCGTTGTCCCATTCGCGACAAGTATAGTAACGGTAGTATTCGCTACGGTGTCTATCGATTTTACGAATTTTCTTGTCTGCTTCCTTTTCGTTCATATCAAACATATCCATAACTGTTTCAACACATGACTGATGCGGAGCCCAAATAAAAACTTTAATTACATTAGGATTATCTTTCAATATGAAGTCAACACAACGGCCAACAATAACACAAGACTCTTTATTTGCAAGGTCTTTAATGATTTTTGCTTGATAGTTGAAGAGATTTTCTTTTGATGTGAATTTGCTATCTTCAGGAGGAATAATCCCACCTAAATATTTATGAGTTGATGGGTCGAACAAACCTTTGTTTACGTCTTCATCATTTTTCTGGAAAAGTCCTACGTTGATACCACTGTCATCAGATGCCATATAGAGAATCTGACGGTCATAGAAGGGGATACCAAGTTCTTTAGAAAGCATTTGACCAACAGTTTTACCACCACTACCGTATCCACGGGCAATTGTAATAACGATTTTCTTATCCATAATAATTCCTCCCACAAATTATTCACTAAGATATGCTTTTTTAACAGATTCATCATTCATAAGGTTCTTCGCATCACCTGAAAGAACAATATTACCTGTTTCAAGAACATAAGCCCTGTCTGCAATAGAAAGTGCTTTTTTAGCATTCTGTTCAACAAGAAGAACTGTTGTACCGTTTTCATTTATAGCTTTGATTATCTCAAAAATTTCAGAAACAAGAAGGGGAGAAAGTCCCATTGAAGGTTCATCCATTAAAACAAATTCCGGCTTTGACATAAGTGCTCTGCCCATAGCAAGCATTTGTTGTTCGCCACCTGAAAGAGTACCCGCAATCTGATTCTTTCTTTCTTTAAGACGAGGAAAACGCTCGTATACATAGTTGAGTGTTTCTTCGATTTCTTCTTTGTCTTTACGTGTGAAAGCACCTAATTTAATGTTATCAAGTACTGAAAGCTGAGAGAAAATTCTTCTTCCTTCAGGAACATGAGCCATACCCATTGTTACAATTTTGTGAGCAGGAACTTTTGTAATATCATTTCCTTTGAATGAAATTTTACCTGTCTTTGGTTTTAAAAGACCAGTAACTGTGTGGAGGATTGTTGTTTTACCAGCTCCATTGGCGCCGATAAGAGCAACGATTTCACCTTTGTTTACTTCAAAAGATATGCCTTTTAATGCTTTGATGACGCCATAATAAACTTCAATATTATCAACTTGTAAAAGTGGTGCCATTGTTCTTCCTCCTTAGTCGCCTAAATATGCCTTAATAACTTCAGGATTATTAAGTACTTCGCTTGTTTTGCCTTGTGCGAGTTCTTCGCCGAAGTTAAGAACTGTAACTTCTTCACAAATACCGCTGACAAGTTTCATATCATGTTCAATAAGAAGAATTGTCATATCAAAGTTATCGCGAACAAAACGAATTGTATCCATAAGCTCCTGTGTTTCACTTGGGTTCATACCTGCTGCAGGTTCATCAAGAAGCAAAAGCTTTGGATTTGTAGCAAGAGCACGAGCAATTTCAAGTTTTCTCTGTTTACCATAAGGGAGGTTATCTGCTAATGTTGATGCCTCATTTTCAAGACCAAAAACTTTGAGTAAATCCATTGCCTTTTCGTTCATTTTCTTTTCTGACTTGAAAAAGCGTGGAAGTCTTAAAATACCTTCTGCAGTTGAGTATTTCACTTGATTGTGAAGGCCAAGTTTTACATTATCAAGAACAGAAAGATTCTTGAAAAGTCGAATATTCTGGAATGTACGTGCAATACCTGATTTGCTGATTTCAACAGGATTCTTGCCTGTAAGTTTAACACCATCAAGTGAGAAAGTACCAGTTGTTGGTTTATAAACACCTGTTAAGAGATTGAAAACTGTTGTTTTACCTGCACCGTTAGGACCGATAAGTCCATAAAGCATACCTTTTTCGAGTGAAAGGTTGAACCCTTCAACAGCGTGAAGACCACCAAAAACAATACCAAGATTTTTTACTTCAAGTAATGCCATTAGTTTTTACCTCCTTCACTAACAGTTTTATTCTTTTTGAATTTCAACATAAATGATTTTTTCATATCATTGATTTTTTCGTTGTTGTTTACAATCATCATTACAATAAGAAGAATTGCATAGAATAACATTCTGTATTCGCCAACTTCACGAAGAAGTTCAGGAAGAGCATAAAGAATAATTGCCGCAACTACAGAACCTCTTATGCTGCCAATACCACCAAGAACTACATAAACAAGAATAAGGATTGATGTGTTATAGTCAAATCCGCTTGCAGAGAATGAGTTCATATTATGTGAGAAAAGTACACCTGCAATGCCTGCAAAGAATGATGCGATTGTAAATACAATAAGTTTGTATTTTGAAATATTAATACCGATTGTCTGTGCCGCAATACTGTTATCACGGATTGCCATTACTGCACGACCGGTTCTTGAATTAATAAGATTAAGCGATGCCATAACAGTTACAAACAAGAGTACAAATGCAATAATGAAGTTTGCGTCTCTAGATGTGCCTGTAATACCCATAGCACCTTTAATGATAGTCTGGCCATCATCAAGAAGCATATCATTGTATGATGTACCATCTATTGACATTTTAAGACCTTCTGAGTCAACACCAAGATAAACAATGTTGAGAATATTCTTAATGATTTCACCAAAAGCAAGTGTAACAATGGCAAGATAGTCGCCTTTAAGTCGCAATACAGGAATACAAATGATAAAACCGAAAATTGCGGCAAAGATACCACCGATTACAAGTGCAAGGCCAAAACGAATAAAGTCATTAGGAATAACAGTTTCGAAAATGTTTGTGAATACAGCACCTGTGTAAGCACCAATACACATAAAACCCGCATGACCTAATGAAAGGTCGCCAAGTACACCAACAACAAGGTTAAGTGAAACAGCAAGAATTGAATAAACACAAAGAGGAACAAGTAAGTTTTGTATTTTTCTTGGCATTTCTCCAGTTTGAGCCCAGATAAATGCAAATGCAAAAAAGCCGAGGAGAATTGCATAAGTGACAATGTTGTTTTTTGTATTTGAAACAATTTTTTTGTTTGATTTTAATAATGACATTATGCTCACCTCACACTTTCTCACTGATTTTCTTGCCAAGAATACCTGTTGGCTTAACAAGAAGAATTATAATAAGAATACCGAAAACAATAGCATCAGAAAGTTGGGTTGAAATATAAACTTTACTAAGGTTTTCTATAAGTCCAAGAAGAATACCGCCAATCATAGCACCTGGGATTGACCCAATACCACCGAAAACAGCCGCTGTGAATGCCTTGATACCAGGCATAGCACCTGTTGTAGGTGAAAGAATTGGGTATGATGAGCAAAGAAGTGCGCCTGCAATAGCAGCAAGAGCAGAACCAATTGCAAATGTGATTGAAATTGTCTTGTTTACATTGATACCCATAAGTTGTGCGGCGCCCTTGTCTTCTGATACAGCAAGCATTGCACGACCTGTTTTTGTTTTGTTGATGAACAATGTAAGCACAATCATAAGCACAACTGAAATAGCAATTGTAACAATTGTATTGTGTGAAATTACAACCTGACCTTCAAAAAGCGAAATACTTCCGTTACCGAAAAGGGGAGTAAACTGTTTTGTACCTGCGCCAAAAATTAACTGCGCAGAGTTTTGTAAGAAATAGCTTACACCGATTGCAGTAATAAGAACTGATAATGAAGTAGCGCTTCTAAGTGGTTTGTAAGCGATTTTTTCAATAAGCATACCTAAAACTGTGCATATAACTGTACCGATAATGATACAAGCAATAGGTGGCAAACTTGTTTTGGTAAGTGCAGTAAACATCATAAATGCACCGACCATAATGACGTCACCATGCGCAAAGTTAAGCATTTTTGCAATACCATAAACCATTGTATAACCAAGTGCAATCAAGGCGTAAATACTACCAAGACTGATACCAGCTATAACTGTTGATAAAAATTCCATATTATGTCCTCCATATATGTTTTTTGAAAAAATCTTATAAATATAAAATCTTTTCAAAAGACATATAAAACGCTCAAAAGTATGCCGCATGTAAAAACACACGGCATACTTTGATTAAAACCTAATTAAAATTGTAATTACATTACAATGTATTCGCCGTTAACAATCTTAACTGCGATTGGCTTCTTAACTGGTTCACCATCAGCGCCCCAAGTAATATCTGTACCTGTAACGCCTGTGAATGTAATCTGAGTCATAGCAACTTTAAGAGCGTCACACATAGCTGATGCATCCATATCAGCTGTTACATTTGCCTTTTCCATAGCTGCTTTGATGATATAGATAGCATCATAAGCGTCTGCGCCGAACTGGTTAAGGTATGCTTTGTCATATTTAGCTGTGAAGTTCTTAACGAAGTTCTGTGTGCGTTCATCAGTTGCTGTTGGTGTGAAAGGAGTAAGAAGCATTACGCCTTCGGCAAGTGTCTTGTCAAAGTTGTCCATACCAAGGATACCGTCAAGACCGTCGCAACCGAAGAAGATTACATCAAGACCAGCTGTCTTTGCCTGTGAAAGGATAAGAGATGCTTCACTATAGTAGATAGGAAGGAAGAGAAGCTCTGCGCCTGATGTCTTAACTGCCTGAATCTGAGCTGAGAAGTCAGTCTTTGTGTTCTTTGTGAATGATTCTTTAGCAACAACATTAAGACCTTTTACTTTTGCCTGTGCATCAAATTTTTCAAAGATACCTGTTGAGTATGCGTCTGATGAGTCATAAATAACAGCTACTTTTGATGCAAGTTTGTTGTCTGCAATGTAGTCAGCAGATACTGTACCCTGAGCAGGGTCTGAGAAGCAAACACGGAAAGCATTGTCGCCATCGATAGCTTCAACTGCAGTTGCAGATGCTGTAAGCATAAACATATTGTCTTTCTTAGCTTCGCCAAGGAAAGCTGCGCAAGCGCCTGATGTAACGCTACCGAGAGAAAGTTTCATACCATCATCGATAAGAGCGTTGTAACCATTCTGAGCACCTTCTGGAGCTGCAACGTCGTCTTCAGCAAGAATTTCAATCTGCATGCCATTGATACCGCCAGCAGCGTTGATTTCAGCAGCTGCAAGTTCAGCACCATACTTAACAGCAAGACCATACTGAGCATAGTCACCTGTAAGAGGACCTGTAACACCGATTTTAAGAGTTGCATCTGTGTCTGGTTTGTCGTTTCCGCCGCAAGCTGCAAAGCAAGTTACGATAAGAGCAACTGCCATAACTACGGCAAGAACTTTTTTAAAGTTTTTCATAGGAATTTTCCTCCTTAAATTTTTGTGGAATTTTATTGGTCAATTCCACTTTATATTTATAAAAAATATGCTAATAATATACACTAAAATCCGCGATAAGTCAACAATTTTCAGATAAATATTAACAATTTATGAATATTTATCTGTATTTGAATTCATAAAGATATTTGTTATTGAATGTGAATTGTGCCTTGTATTCAAACGAAGTATTTTTTTCATCAAAAACACAGTTGCTGATACCATTGAGATTGTATTCCATTTCAATTAGATTTTTGTTGTTATTAACAATAATTGTGATGTTAGTTTCAGAATATGATGTGTCAAAATCTTTAACCGCATTACTGTTGTCAAATTCAAATGTGTTGACGATTAATCCGATACCATTAGATTTTTTGCCTAATTTAATAAGTTCGGGATTAATGCCGTGAACGCCGGTTTCGTAGGTGGCTTGTTCGCCCTCCTTCTTAATAACGGCTTCAACTTCTTTACGGCTCTTTTCAACGGTTTCCTCAATGCGCGAGGGGTGAATACGGCC
>JAGBSJ010000007.1 GCA_017631955.1 Clostridia bacterium | reverse complement strand
ATTACTTCGTTAAAATTAATTCTACAAACGGCGTCACAATCGGTCATTACAACGTATTCTTCGTCTGCTCTAAATAAGAAACTGGTAATACCTTTCAACGCTTCTAATCTTGAAGTATATAAAGTATTATTATCGGTATCGCCAAACGGAGGTAAAATAATAACACCGCCATCCTTTCTAGCAAGATCCCAATCTTTACCACTACCAACGTGGTCCATAAGTGATTGATAGTTGCTTTTTGTAAGAACACCAACTTTTTCAATACCCGCATTAACCATATTTGAAAGAGTAAAGTCAATAAGACGATAACGAGATGCAAAAGGCACTGAACCCATTGTACGAATACCTGTAAGTTCGCCGATACATTCATCATAAGCGTTTGAAAATACAATACCTACTATATTCTTACCTGTCATCTTATTTCTCCTCCTTTACTACATCTTCATCTACCATTGCTTTAGGAGCAACAAATGCGCCTTCGTTTACAGTAACGCCTGCACCTACAACTGCAACGCCCCAATCGTCACGATTTGCCATTTCTTCAGGGCTTGCACCAACTACTGCACCTGCTTCAATAACTGCATTTTCTGCAACCATTGAATACTGAACAACTGCACCTTTTTTAACAACTGTACCAGGCATAATAATTGAGTATTTAACCTCTGCACCCTCTTCAATTACAACATCGTTGAAAAGAATTGAGTAGTCAACATCACCATAAACGCGTGAGCCCTCTGAAATCATTGAATTCTGCACTTTTGCATCTGCAGAAATGTAGTGTGGTGGGCTTGACGGTGTTTTTGCATAAATTCGCCAACTTGTATCTGACAAGTCAAGGTCTACTTTAGGATTAAGTAGGTCAAGGTTTGCTTCCCACAAGCTATCAATTGTACCAACGTCTTTCCAGTAACCATCGAAAAGATATGCATACATTGGTTCACCGTCTGCGTGCATTTTTGGAATAACATTTTTACCAAAGTCATTGCTAGAATTTGGGTCATTTTCATCATCAATAAGATACTGACGAAGTTTGCTCCAAGTGAATACATAAACACCCATTGATGCCTTATTACTTCTTGGATTCTTTGGTTTTTCTTCAAACTCGCTGATTGAGTTATCATCATTAAGAATCATAAGACCAAAACGGCTTGCTTCTTCCCAACTTACTTCAAGCATTGCAATAGTACAAGCAGCGCCTTTTTCTTTATGATACTCAAGCATTTTATTGTAATCCATTTTATAAATATGGTCGCCTGAAAGAATTACAACGTATTCAGGGTCATAACGGTCAATGAAATTGATATTCTGGTAAATAGCATTTGCAGTACCTTTATACCATTCTGTACCTTTAATCTGTTGATAAGGTGAAAGAATATGAACGCCACCATTTGCACGGTCTAAATCCCACGGCTGACCGTTGCCTATGTAATCGTTAAGTTCAAGTGGTTGATACTGTGTTAAAACACCCACAGTTGAAATGCCGGAGTTTACACAGTTTGAAAGTGGGAAGTCGATAATTCTGTATTTACCGCCGTAAGGAACTGCGGGTTTAGCAATGTTCTTTGTGAGAATTCCAAGACGGCTTCCCTGACCGCCTGCAAGAAGCATTGCAATACATTCTTGTTTTCTTGCCATATGTTTTCCTCCTTATTTGGATGCGAATTTATTATATTATTCTATCTTGTTTTCTGAAGATAGATTGTTGACATTGGTGGTAAATTAAGAGAAAGGCACTGTTCAAATCCGTGCATACTCTCTTTTTCTGCCTTAATTTTTTCTGGTTGTGATTTTCCTGTTCCACCGTATTTCAGGTCATCAGAATTAAACACAATCTTGTAATTACCTTTTGCAGGAACTCCGATTTTGTAATTATCGCGAGCAACAGGTGTAAAGTTGCAAACTGCAATAATTTCTTTACCTTTCTGGTCAATTCTGCGGAATGAAATTACTGAATTATCACTGTCATCCGCTGAAATCCAAGAAAATCCTTCCCAAGAATGGTCAACCTGCCAGAGCGGTGCATTTGCTTTATAGAAATGGTTAAGTTCCTTAAAATATGTCTGCAACTGTTTATGTGCATCATAATCTAAAAGCAACCAATCAAGCCCTTGCTTATAATTCCACTCAATAAACTGACCGAATTCACTACCCATAAACATAAGTTTTTTGCCGGGATGAGCCATCATATAACCCATAAACGCTCTTACTCCCGCAAACTTTTCTTCATAAGTACCAGGCATTTTGTTTATAAGAGAACACTTACCGTGAACAACTTCGTCGTGTGAAATCGGCAATACAAAATTCTCTGAAAATGCATAGAAAAATGAGAATGTGATACAACCATGATTGCCTTTTCTATAAAGTGGGTCCATTGAGAAGTAACGAAGAATGTCATTCATCCAACCCATATTCCACTTATAGTTAAATCCAAGACCACCCATAAATACAGGTTTTGTAACCATTGGCCACGCTGTACTTTCTTCTGCTATAAGCAAACTGCCGTGATAATCACGGAAAACATTCATACTGAGTTTATTAAGAAAATCTACTGTTTCAAGATTTTCAACGCCACCGTTTTTATTTGCAATCCAATGGCCGTCATCTCTGCCGTAATTAAGATAAAGCATTGAGGCAACCGCGTCAACACGAAGTCCGTCAATGTGATATTTATCAAGCCAGAACATTGCACTAGAAATCAAGAATGACTGCACTTCGTTTCTGCCAAAATCGAAAACCTTTGTGCCCCATTCAAGATGCTCGCCTTTTCGCACATCTGCATACTCATAACAAGGTGTGCCATCAAATTCACAAAGACCATTAGCATCTTTCGGGAAATGAGCAGGTACCCAGTCAAGAATTACGCCAATACCGTTTTTGTGGCACATATCAATAAGATACATTAAATCGTCAGGTGTACCATAGCGAGAAGTTGCAGCAAAATAACCTGTAACCTGATAACCCCATGAGCCATCAAAAGGATACTCTGTAAGTGGCATAAACTCGATATGAGTGTAACCCATTTCTTTAACGTAAGGAATTAACTCCTCTGCCATTTTTCTATATGAATAGAAGTTACCATCTTCATACTGTTTCCAAGAACCGAAATGAACTTCGTAAATATTTACGGGCTTATCATACTGGGCTTTTTCGCGTTTCGCTTTTTCCCATTTAGCGTCTGTCCATTTATAACCGCCTAACTCGTAATATTTTGTGGCATTGTCGGGTCGTGTTTCCATATGGTAACCGTAAGGGTCACTTTTCATAAGTTTTCTGCCGTCAGCAGTTGTGATGCAGAATTTATATGAATCGTACATCTTAACGTTTTTAACATAAACCTCCCAGATACCACCTGCAGTAATTCTTTCGGCTTTATTTGCATCATCATTCCAGTTATTGAAATCACCACTAACACTAACCGAAGCCGCATTTGGTGCCCAAGTTCTGAAAACAACTGTTTCATCATCAACTCGATGTGCGCCCATATAATCATAAGCACGGGCATTATTGCCCTGATGGAACAAATAAACAGGTACTTGTGCTTCATAGTTGTTTTTAACTTCCGCCACATTCATCACCTCACAGTTTTAGTCATAATTATAGTTATACATATATATTTTAGCACTCTAAAATCAGGATTTCAAGTAATTTTTGCACAAAATAGTCAAATTGGCAACAAATTTCATTACAAGCATTTGTGCATTTTGTTACAAAATTTACCACAACGCGACTGCAAAAATTATTTTTTGACATAAAAGCATAAAAAATGGCTTGCTCAAACGAGCAAGCCATAAAATTTCATATTAAGATTAATATGCAACTGTCCACCATTCTTCAAAACCAAGACCTACTGAAAAGTCGCCCATGTAAAGATACATTGGAAGGTCAAAATAGTATTCAACCATATTGCCTGTTGATTTTTCAATCTTTGCAACAGCTGTTGTTGCCTTATAATCACATTTTGGCTCAAGAGAATTGATAATAGGAACATTCTTGATTGGGTCCTGAATTGACTCTTTTGTAAGAATTGTTGCAACTGCACCAACTTTTTCGCCCGCTGTTGGGTTAACTGCAGGTTTAACAACAACTGTGATTACATAGTAATCGCCTTCTTCTTTACAATCGATGCTCTGAATATCCTTTTGTGTAAGACCAGAAGTTGCACCAGATGGTGGGAAGTTAGCTGCAATATCAGCGCCCTGGAATGTAAGGTTTGTTTCTTCTGCTTTAAGAAGTGAACCCATAAGCCCTTTACCAGCTGTTTCAATAATACCTATACCGCCTGCATCAACATGCTCATCATAGTTATAAGCATTTTTCTTAAGCTGAGTAACTGATTTAGCATTTGTTTTAACGCCATTGAATGCTTTCACAAATAAATCAAACTGCATTGTTTTTGATGTCATAACAGTAGCAGTTGTGCCGCCCTGTTGATTATCGTTATTTGTATCTGTTGATGGTGTGTCGTTTGTGTCTGGTGTTGGAGTATTGTTTACATCTGTATTCCAGTCAACATTTGAATCATCACCTGATGGTGTTTGTGCATTTACATTAGTTGCAGGTTTTTTAATCATACTTGAAAGACCTATTCTTGTATATGCAACTGTTGACGCACTGTAAACTACTACGATAGCAACGCAGATAGCAATTGTACCAAGGAAGAATTTAGTGAATCTTTTTCTTTTTTCAGCTTTCTTCTCTGCTTTAGCTTTATATTGTTCGGGTGTAAGCTGTACTTTAGCCATTATGGTGAACCCCTTTCAAAAATATACCTTTACCTCATAACTTTACAACAAAACGGGCAAAATGTCAATATTATTATTAATTTTTCCCTATAATATTAATGTTGTAATAATTCTTTTTTTATGTTATCATATTCACTACACAAGTTTTTTCGTTTGAGGAAATATTTATTAATAGAGGCGCAAAATGGAAAATTTTAAAAGAAAAGCATTTAGTTGGTTTGTTATAATTAAAGTCGTTGGACATCTGTTATTCATAATGAATCCCAAGATTAAGTATTACAACCATCTTGACAAAAAAGGTAAACACGAAAAACGTGATGCATTTGCTTTTAAGACAGTTAAAAAATGGGCAAAATTTGTTGTTCATACTGCAAAGTTAAATATAACTGTTGAAGGGCTTGAGAAAATCCCTACCGACAGACCTATACTTTTCACACCAAATCATCAGAGTTATGCTGATATTCCTGTGCTTCTTCATGCTTTAAGTGATTTTAACTTTGGCTTTATGATGAAAATTTCTCTTGCAGGAGTGCCTTTTATCAGTAGTATCAGTAAAATGCTTAAAAGTGTACCTGTAAATCAGGAAAACCCTCGTGAAGCTGTTAAAGCAATCCATAAAACCATTGAAACAATTGAAAGTGGCCATTCAATGCTCATTTTCCCTGAGGGTAAACGAGTATTCGGCAACACTCCTGAAGAGTTCAAAAACGGTGCATTCAAAATTGTTCAGAAAACTAATGTTACTATTGTGCCAATCTACACAAGGAATGTTTTCAAGGTGCTTGAAGGCAGTAACGGAGTTGTTACTCCTACCGATATCAAAATTACAATTCTTGACCCTATTGAAACAGAGAATTTGTCCCGTGCCGATGTTAAAGAGTTGCACGACAAGGTATATAATATGATTATGGAAGAGTCAAAAAAATATAACGATTAAAATTTGGGCAGTCTGCAAAAAAGACTGCCTGTTTTTTTGTGTTTTGTAACATTGAATAATACTTATTTTTATAGTATAATAAATTGATATTTTGTCTTAAGGGGGAAATAAAATGAAAAAAGGAATTATTTTTGACAAATCAGTAAAAGTTTTTCCGATAATTCTGATGGCAATCGGCATTGTACTTGCTCTTGCATTACAGATTATGCGACTTAATATTGTTGCAATTGTAAACGTTGCATATATGTGTATTACGGTTGCTGTTATGATGCTTGGAATTTTCATTTTCAAAAAGCTTTATATGTGGAATTTCATAAGCTATGGTGTAAACGCTCTCAGTATAGTTCTCTACTATACCATCTGGGGTGCAGATGCGGGCTTTGGTGCATTCCTTTCAGGTGGAAAAGCTGGTTGGAAGTCAATTGAACACGCTCTTGTGTCAGGTGCAGATAATGCTAACCTTCTTATTCGCCTTGGTGGTAACCTTTTGCTTATTTTACCTTGTGCAATTTTCTTTTTTGCACTTTTAATTGTAGGCAAAAAGCGTTTTGAAAAGAAAGGTGCTCACGTTGTAGTTACAAGCATTATCAGTGTTTTACTTGCAGCTACATCTGCATTCTATGTAATCACAATGAATTACCGCTCCGAGCCAAATGTAGAACGCCTTTGGGATGGTCATAACGACTACCTTAATGGCGTTGATAAAGAAAGTAAAGGCAAACCTAATGTACTCTTTATTATGATGGACGATTTAGGTTGGGGCGACATTTCACTTAACGGTGCAATTTATGATACTCCAAACATTGACCGTATTGGTGAAGAAGGCGTTAACTTTGATAACTTCTATTCAAGCTATTCAGTTTGCTCACCTGCTCGTTTCAGTTTAATGACAGGTCGTTATCCATTCCGTGGATATGCAGACAATGTTATTTATCCTACATTCGACACACTTTCACCATTCGCGTCAACTCGAATTTTCAACTCTATTGAAATGGGTAACAACTGTGACGGTATGCTCGGCGACGAAATCACTATTGCAGAAGTATTCCAGAATGCTGGCTACAATACAGGTGCTTTCGGCAAATGGCATCTTGGTGACTACGGCGAATATCTCCCAACAAATCAGGGCTTTGACTATTTCTATGGTAGCCATCATGTTAATGATATGACTCCATTCTATTATGTTGAAGAAGAAAATGGTGAATATGAAATCGTTCACGGCATTGACGAAATGTTTGTTGATGGCAAGAAAGACCAGAGCAAGTTAAGTGAATGGATTCACGAATCAATTAATGATTGGATTACAGATAAAGTTACAAATTCTGATGAGCCGTTCTTCGCATATTATGCAACTCCATGGCCACACGGCCCAGTATTCGCAGGTGACGATTTTGACGGCACAAGCGGTATGGGCACTTATGTTGACTGCGTAACAGAATTCGACTACTACTTAGGCGAACTCTTTAATACTCTTGAAGAGCTCGGCGTTATGGACGACACAATCATTGTGTTCACAAGTGATAATGGTCCTGCGCTTGAGGGCTCAACAGGTGAACTTCGTGGTGGTAAGTATCTTGCATACGAAGCAGGCCAGAAAGTTCCATTTATGATTAAATGGGCTAACAATGGTGGTCTTTGGGAAGCAGGCACAACTCGTAAACAGAGTTCAGTTCTTGCAGATATGTTCCCAACACTTATTGACCTTTGTGGAATTACAGGTAACGGCGGTACAGCTAACTACTTGCCAACTGACAGAACTATTGACGGTGTATCAATGGTACCTGTTCTTAAAAATGACACTGCAACTCATGACGAAAATCATCCTATTCTTCATATGAAACGTGAAAAACTCAAAGCACTTCAATATACAATGAAGACAGACGATGTTCTCAGTCGCGACGAATATAAAGATTATACATACCCTATTCTTACAGATAATGAATATGTAACATTCAAGTATTTCCGTAAGATGCAGAATGACAACCCTGCATTCTTCGACAAGACAAGAAAGAACTGGTTATTCGTACTTAATGACGATAAGAGCGAAAGCTATAACCGTACAAGTACATACCCAACAATCGCAGAAGAACTCAACGAAAAAATGGACGAAGTTATGAAGAACTTCAAAAATAACCGTCGAGGAATCAACTACGATTACTACAAATAAATTATAACAATAAGCCCATTGAGAAGTTGATTTTCAATGGGCTTTATTATATAATTAGTTCATAAAATCTTTCACGGAGTGAAAAGCTATGCCACCACTTTCAATTATGATTAAACCCGCGTCATCTCTTTGTAATATGAGATGTGAATACTGTTTCTATCACAATGTTACAGAACTTCGCGAGGTTTCATCTTTTGGTATTATGACAAACGATACCGCCGACAACTTAATAGAAAAGGCACTCAAGTTTGCAAACGGTGAAAGTGTTGCATTTGCTTTTCAGGGTGGCGAGCCATTAATGGCAGGGCTCCCCTATTTTGAGCATTTTGTAGAAAAGGTTAAATCTGCAAATAAACTTCACAGTCAGATTTATTTCAGTACCCAGACAAACGGCACTTTGGTTACTGACGAATGGTGCGAATTTTTCCACAAGAATAATTTTCTTGTGGGCTTAAGTCTTGATGGGGATTTTAAGCATAACAAATTCCGTGTTGATGCTAATCGAGAAAATACCTTCTATAAAATTCTTAACGCCGCCGAAAAATTTAAAAGGCACAAGGTTGAGTTTAATATCTTAACAGTACTTACGGGCTATTGTGCCGATAATATTGACGATATTTATAAATTCTTCCGTAACAAAGGATTCAAATATCTTCAGTTTATTCCGTGCCTACGCCCATTTGACGATAACACAGAAAACGAACTATATATGACACCGGAACAATACGGTGATTTTCTTGTAAAGTGCTTTAACTACTATGTTAAGGATTATGTGCGCGGTCAATACACAAGTGTCAGATGGTTTGACAATATTGTGCATCAATTCTTGGGCAACAAAACTGAACAATGTGGAATGTGCGGTCATTGTATGCACCAATTTGTTGCAGAGGGTAACGGAAATATTTACCCTTGCGACTTCTATTGCACAGACGAGTGGTATTTAGGCAATATTAATGATGAAAATGAGAATTTCGATACTCTTGCACACTGCGATAAAGCAATAGAATTTTTAAGAGAAAGTCTCCAAGTACCAGAAAAGTGCAAGCAGTGCAAATTCTACCCTGTTTGTCGTGCAGGTGGATGTAAGCGTACTCGCGCAGACCGTGACTACTGTGAAAGTTACAAAAAATTCTTCTCATCCTGTCTGCCACTTTTCAGAGCATTTATAAATGAGAAGAAATAATACTCAAAATACAAAATAAAGGGAACGCTGATTACAGCGTTCCCTTTATTTTTATTATTTATGTTTTTTCTGGTCGAAGAATTTCTTCGTTTCTTTTGCAACTACACCAGACAATGCAAAGAGTGCAATCATATTTGGAATTGCCATAAGCCCATTGAAAATATCAGCGATTGTCCACACTTCAGACACAGTCATATATGGGCCAATAAATACTGCTAAAATATATAAATAACGGAACGCTTTAACAATTTTCTTGTTACCGTTTGTAAGGTATTCAAGGCATCTTTCAGAGTAGTAATCCCAACCAAGAATTGTTGTGAATGCGAAGAATACAAGGCAGAGCATAAGAATAAATGATGTTACACTTTCAGGTAAAAATGGAATGCCTTTACCGAACGCATAAGATGTAACGCCAACACCTTCAAGACCTTCAACTTTCCAAGCACCTGTAATTATAATTGAAAAACCTGTCATTGTACAGATAACAATAGTGTCAAGGAATGTACCTGTCATAGAAACAAGACCTTGTCTTACTGGCTCTTTTGTTTTTGCAGCAGCAGCCGCAATAGGTGCAGAACCAAGACCTGATTCGTTTGAGAAAATACCGCGAGCTACACCTTTTTGCATAGCAATAAACATTGTTCCCACAATACCACCTGTTACTGCGGACGGATTAAAGGCACCTTTAACAACTAATTCAAACGCCATAGGAATTTTATCAAGATTTGAGAATATAAGCATAAGTGCAAATGCAACATAGGCAACCGCCATAAATGGTACAATTATTGTTGCAACACTTGAAATTCTCTTAATTCCACCAATAAGCACAAGCCCTACAACAACTGCAAGTAGAATTGATGCAATTACAACAGACCATGAATACTCGCCTACAAACGGAATATTAACTGTATATTCATTGTTAGCGTCAAAGAATGAGTGAACTGCAGAAGAGATACCGTTAACCTGTGTAAATGTACCAATACCCATAAGACCTGCACAAACACCAAAAATTGCGAATGCTTTTGCAAGCCATTTCCACTTCGCACCCATACCTTTTTCAATATAATAGAATGGACCGCCAAGAGTATGACCATCTTCTGCCTTTTCACGATATTTTACTGCAAGCAAGCCCTCAGCATATTTTGTAGCCATACCGAAAAACGCCGCAACAAGCATCCAGAAAAGAGCACCAGGACCACCCGCGCATATTGCGGTTGCAACACCTACAATATTACCTGTACCAATTGTTGCAGAAAGTGCAGTACATAAAGCGGCAAATGATGAAACTTCACCTACACCGCCATCTTCTTCCTTTACCATCCATTTAAGTGCTAGCGGAAGACGAATAACTTGTAAAAGCTTAAGGCGTACAGTAAGTAAAATACCACCCGCAAGAATAAGCACCATAAGCGGTACGCCCCAAATAAAATCGTCAATTACCACTAGTAATTCACTAAAAGACATATCCATTTCTCCTTAATTCTTTTCTCGAAAATACAAAGGACTGAATGCACAACACACTCAGTCCCGAAAAATCATAAATTTTTCCGTCCTTTGACCTGAGAGATTAGCATTACGCTTTGCACCTTCGGTATCCGCAATTTGCGGAATTCTCCGGAATACCATCAACGGACAGTTGAGTTTCACTCTTCAATCCGCTTCACTTGGTTATTCAATTAATACGATAGATTGTAATACAAAACCTCAATATTGTCAAGACAAAATATACATTAATGCCATAATAAGCGTTTCGTCGGCGCCTTCACTTTTAAGAAGCATTATAAGACCCATAAGCATTGCTTTGTCTGGCTCGGCAAAAAGGTTTTCAAGTGAATTTTGTTGGCTTTGTTTTTGCGGTTTATTTTCCTTTTTAGGTGGTTTTGATGTTTCTTTATGTTCTTGCTTAAAAAACTCTTTAAAACTGGGATAACCGCTATTTTCAGGGAAATTAGGTGGCATATTCGTCACCTTTGGAGTTACATGTGTGGGTTCATACTGTATTTTTGGTTTTGGCTTTTCGCTTTCGAAATCTTGTTGCGCTTTTTCTAATACCGCATCAGTATTTTTCTGCATTTGTCTCACTCGTGCCATTGCTTTTTGTTGCATATTCTGAATTTCAGAATAAGAATAATTGCTCATCTAAAACATTCCTTTCAACAAAGGTAAAATCTGCATAAGTTGTAGAAACTTCACCGCTTCATCTGCCTTTTTTTGTCTATCGGTATTAAGCATTGGTTTCAAGTCCGTAATAAGACGAGTGCGGTAATCCTCCTTATTCATTTGCCCCATTACACTCATAATTTTACTGACTGTATTCATATCAATAGGAAAGTCGGGAGTTTTAGGAGTTTCTTTTGGTTTTTCTTGTTGTGGCTCGGATTTATTCATTAAAGATTCTGCTACGCTTTTGATTTTTGCCATATCTTCGTCGCTTACTGACGAGAGCAAACTTTCAATATCAATCATTTTTGTCCCCCATAAATTTTCTTAATAATTCTTGTGCTTGCGGTGTTGAAAGCATCTTTTCAAGGGCATTTCTATCGCTCATAACCTCTTGCAGCTTCTTGCTTTGTGTAGGATTCAACTTTTTCATTAAAAAGTCCTGCGCTTCTTTGTTGTCCTTTTGATTTTTCATTTTTTCTACTATTTCATCAAAATTGTTGTTACTCATTGAAAACACCACCATTATATTGTATAATAGATATGTAATATACTATGAGCGTGAAAGGGGTAATATGATTGCGAATTCTTGTTTTGTCCGATTCTCACGGTGATTGTCTCACATTACAAAAGGCAATCAAAGCACAACCTACCGCAGAAGTTGTAGTATATTTAGGTGATGGGTTTCGTGATTTTGAGCACTGCAGACCTCTTTTAGAGGGCAAGCGTGTTTATGCGGTTAAAGGCAATAATGATATGGCTTGTGACTACCCAAAAAGCGAAGTTATCTCTGTTGGTGGTGTAAAAATATATCTCACCCACGGAAACAGCGAGTTTGTAGACTACTCGGCAGGGCGATTAATCGGTGTTGCGATGGACAATGATTGCACCCTTGCACTTCACGGTCACACCCATATACAACGTGAAGTTTATTCAGACGGAGTCAGAGTTTTCTGCCCTGGTGCTATAAAAAGTGACGAATACGGCGTTGTTGATATTATCGACGGCGGAATTATCTGTATAGGTATTAAAATAAGGTGATATTATGGTACTTTTCAAAAACGCAAATGTAATTTTAGAAAACGAAGTTAAAAAACTTTCTGTACTTGTTGACGGAAACAAAATCCTGAAAATTGCAGAAGAAATCAATACAGATGCGGATGTTATTGACTGTGACGGACTTTATCTTTCTGCGGGATTTATTGATTTGCACGTACACGGCGGTGGTGGTATTTCTTGTATGTGTTGCAATAGTGAAAAACTCTGCCAAATGGCAAAGGCACACGCATTGCACGGAACAACAAGCATTCTCCCCACAACACTTGCCGCACCTGTAAAACAGTTGTTAGAGGTTACAGAATACATAAAAATAGCCAGTGAACAATGCACTGACGCTAACATTTTAGGTGTTCATTTTGAAGGACCATACTTAAACCCTGAAAACAAGGGTGCGCAAAGTGAAGAAAATATTCTTTCACCATTAAAAGACGACCCTAGCCCATTACTCGAGTGTTGGGACAAAGTTCGCATTATGGGTGTTGCTCCTGAAATTGATGGTGCATATGAATTAGGCGAAAAACTTAAAGAAAAAGGCATTGTTGTATCTGTGGCTCACACAAAAGCAGACTACGACACAACTATTGAAGCCCTCGACCACGGATTTTCAGATTTCACACACATTTACAACGCATCAACAAGTTGTTTCAAGCGTGGAATTTTCCGCGTTGCAGGTGCAGTTGAGGCAGGTCTTGTTGACGACCGCTATACAGTACAGGTAATTGCAGATTTACGCCACTTACCTTTAGGTGTGCTTAAACTCATCTACAAATGCAAAGGCGCAGACGGAATGTACTTGATTACTGACGGTCTTGAATTTGCGGCAAGCGACCTTAAAGACGGCGAAATCTGTATGCAAGAAAACGGCCTTGAGGTTGTTTACGAAGACAATGTTATGAAACTTGCCGACCGCAGTTGTCTTGCAGGTAGTGCGGCTACTACTGATATGCTTGTGCGAAATATGTACAAGGAAGTTGGCGCACCTATTTATGATGCAGTTAAAATGGCATCTTCTACACCTGCAAAGGTAATCGGCATTGACGACCACAAAGGTTATATCAAAGAGGGGTATGATGCTGATATTCTTCTTTTTGACGATAACATCAACATTAAAAAAGTTATGGTTATGGGTAAATTTGTGGAGGAATAATTATGACAATCTACGATTTGAAGAACAAAGATCTTAAAAAGTATTTCAGAGAATTCGCAAAGACCACATACGGAAAAGTTGTTTTCTGCCTTGCATATTCAGTATTTCTTATTATGGCAATTATAAGCATAGAAACTGCAATTATTTGCAAAATGTATTGTGGCTCATTCTTTGGTTGCAATAGTAATCTTGCACTTTATCTCATATTCACTTTGGTATCTTTTGTTGTTGGCTCGGCTTACTTCTACCGCGAATTTGATAAATTCTTGCAGGTCAAATATAAAGATAAATAAAAATTTAAGGGACGGTAAAAAACCGTCCCTTTCATTTATTCGTCAATTCTTTTATAATCTCTGATAAAGAGAATTTGAAAAGCAATCAAATATATTAACAAAATAATCGCTACTGCCAACCACAAAATATCGCTTTTTTCATCAACTATTGGACCAAAAAACATATTACACAAAATAGGTGCAAGAGTAGGCACAAATCCAAAACCACATAAAGCTACTGTTATCCTTGAAAATTTTATACCACGCAAAGAAATTGATGCAATTGCAACTACAATTAAGCATAAACTAATAAGTGCTAAAGGTATCATTCCTGATTCTGATTGAAACAGAAAATGTTCTATTTTTGATGGTAGTGGTATTGTTACAGGCGTTCCTTGAGAATAACAAGTGATGAAATAAATATAACTTGTTGTAAAGGCAATATTAATACCAATAGAATATCTCTTTTCCATAAAATCAACTCCTTAAAATACATTTTGCGAAGTTAGTATATTTTATTATGATTTTCTGGCCCTTATAATCATTAACAAATCCACAATAACCCAAACAACCAAGGCGGTAAGTGACGCAAACGGCATTACCTCATAAAGAAGTCCTAAAAACGCACCTGATGGTACAATAACTATCAACAATGGTGCAACAAGACAAATGCAAGGTAAAATTATAAAATCCTTACACTCTGCGTCTCTCTTAAAGAAACCAAAGGCACCAATTATAACTGCCAATAACGGTGACCATGCCGATATAATTAAGAATGCCTCGCCTGAAAATATTCCGCCTAGTGTTGTAATCCAGATTATTAGATTTGCTATATTGGGGCCTACTAATGACACTAAACTTGAACCTAAACCTGAAATATATACAATTGTAGTAAGTGGATACCACAAAGTAAAAACAATTGATAAAATTGAGAAAACATCAAATTTTCTTTTCATAAAAATTGCTCCTTTATTCGAATATTACAAGCATCTTTTCTGCATAATTATCACCTACTTTCTATTTTTATAATTGCACAAATACTAACAAATGTCAAGCAATGATTTGTTGCGCTTAATATTTTCGCATAAAAATACCCCTCGGGTTATTCCCGAGGGGTTAATTTTATGGTTTTATAAAGCTTACCGCATTAGTCGTTGATGAGCTCGATGATGCACATTTCAGCAGCGTCGCCTCTTCTTGGACCGGTTTTGATAATACGTGTGTAACCACCGTTTTTATCAGCATACTTAGGTGCTACTTCTTCCATCAACTTTTTAGCAACTGCTTCTTTTGTGATGTAAGAATAAACCTGTCTTATTGAATGAAGACTGCTATCTTTAGCAACTGTAATCATCTTTTCAGCCATAGCTTTTACTTCTTTAGCTCTTGTAACTGTTGTTTCAATCTGGCCGTTCTCGATAAGGTATGTTACCATACCTCTGAGCATTGCCTTGCGGTGATCGCTTGTTCTACCAAGTTTTCTTGTTCCTGGCATTCAAAATCACTCCTTTATTATTCGTCTTCCTTACGAAGAGAAAGACCAAGTGATTCGAGTTTTGCGATAACCTCTTCAAGAGATTTTCTACCGAGGTTTCTTACTCTCATCATGTCTTCTTCTGTCTTGTTTGTCAAATCTTCAACTGTGTTGATGCTTGCACGCTTTAAGCAGTTGAATGAACGAACTGAAAGGTCAAGTTCTTCAATAGTCATTTCAAGAACTTTAACTTTGCTATCGTCATTCTTGACAATCATTGTCTCTGTTTCTCTTGCTTCTTCTGAAAGGTCAACAAAGAGATTGAGATGGTCTGTAAGGATTTTTGCGCCGAGCGAAACGGCATCCTGTGCTGAAATTGTACCGTTTGTCCAAGCTTCAAGTGTGAGCTTGTCATAGTCAGTAATCTGACCAACACGAGTATTTTCAACTGTATAGTTCACCTTTAATACAGGTGTATAAATTGAATCTATTGCGATTACACCAATAACTGGCTGCATAAGTTGTTTGTTTCTATCTGCTGAAACGTAACCTCTGCCTTTGTCGCATGTAAGTTCCATATGAACTTCTGCGCCATCTTCAAGGTTTGCGATTACGAGTTCAGGATTAAGAATTTCAACGTCTGAATCAACCTTAATGTCACCGGCTGTAATCTGGCACTTGCCACTTGCATCGATATAAAGTGTTTTTGGTCCGTCACCGTGAATCTTAAGAATTACACCTTTAAGATTCAAAACGATTTCAGTTACATCTTCTTTCACACCGTTAATGGTTGAGAATTCATGAAGAACACCATCAATCTTTACCGAAGTAATTGCATATCCTGGAAGTGATGACAAAAGTACACGGCGAAGACTGTTGCCGAGTGTTGTACCATAACCTCTTTCAAGTGGTTCTACTACAAATTTGCCATATGTTCCGTCAGCAGATAAATCAAGTGCTTCAATGCTGGGCTTCTCAATTCCTATCATTCAGAACCCTCCTAACTGAGTACAGAAATATTATTCTGCTAATTGTTGTTATTATTTTTTCAAGCCGATTATTTAGAATAAAGCTCGACGATAAGATGCTCTTCAACAGGAACAGCGATTTCTGCTCTGTCAGGAAGCTTAACAACCTTAGCTGAAAGCTCTTCTGCATTCTTATCAAGCCATGCAGGAACTGGACGAGATGCGTTTGCCTCAAGAACTTCTTTAATCTTAACGCTATCTTTGCTACCGTCTTTAAGTGATACTACATCGCCTGCTTTAAGAAGGTATGATGGAACGTCAACCTTCTTGCCGTTTACACGGAAATGTGCGTGAATTGTGAGCTGTCTTGCTTCTGCACGAGATGAAGCCCATCCGAGAAGATAAACAACGTTATCAAGACGGCTTTCACAAATTCTTAAAAGGTTTTCACCGACAATACCCTGACGCTTTTCAGCCATCAAGAAATATTTATAGAACTGTCCTTCCTGAATACCGTAGTAGCGCTTAGCTGTCTGCTTTGCACGAAGCTGCATACCATATTCAGAAACTTTTTTGCGGTTCTGGCCGTGCTGACCAGGAGCGTATGAACGTCTCTCGAGAGCACATTTACCAGTATAGCAACGGTCGCCTTTAAGGAAGAGTTTCTTACCTTCACGACGGCAGAGCTTACAAACCGCACCGGTATATCTTGCCATAATCTGTTACCTCCAAATTTCTGTTATACACGTCTTCTCTTAGGTGGGCGGCAGCCGTTGTGAGGAATTGGAGTTACGTCTTTAATCATTGTAACTTCAAGACCTACTGTCTGCAATGCACGGATTGCAGCTTCACGTCCTGAACCTGGGCCCTTAACGTATACTTCTACGGTTTTCATACCGTGGTCAATCGCAACCTTTGCTGCTGTTTCAGCAGCTGTCTGAGCAGCGAATGGT
>JAGBSJ010000042.1 GCA_017631955.1 Clostridia bacterium | reverse complement strand
AGCTCCACGAGAGTAAAACCCTTTTTGTGCTTGAGCATAAAGTTGAACATTGTTGTTGTCCCTCCTTAAAATTAAAAATAAATATTTAAATTTGCATATTTGATATAATATAAATGATAAAAAATTTTACCTTTATCACTTGTGGAATTTCCTGCTTTCAGCTTTCTGTTTCCTTATAATATGACAAACGGCTTTCGCCGTTTGTCATATTATGACGCACTGTGTCCATCAATTGAATAAATACGGTCTTGTAAATTGTCGTCACCTACGAAAAGGTTAGCGTCATATGGTAAATCGCCGCCGTTTGCTATTCTGTTGATTCCGTCGAGTGGCAATGCACAAACAAAGCCTTTGTGGAAATTAGGGTTAGTAACAGAAACACCTGTTAAATAAACATAACCATCAAGAATTAAAGCATCTTCGAGCTGGTAAGGTGCTGCACCGGAAATCTTACCAACCTTCCATGTAACAGTGTTGCTTAATTGGTCGTCAGACTGTTGAATCTTACCAATAACAAGGTTGAAGTTACCATTGTTTGAGTGACCGCCGACAATTATATAGTCACCCTCACAACGAACTGTTGTAATTTTACTGAAGTAATCACCAACCGGATTACCATCAATCTTAATTTCCTGCATATATGATGGTGCTGCATTCGGAGAAGATTTGTCAGAAATGTAAGAAACCATCTGAGGTGTACTGCCGCTTGCGGCATTTATATCTGTTGATTTTGTTGCAACCTTTGATTTATATAATCTACCCTTATTATCTGCATAATATGCATAATAGGTTGCAACCTCAGAATTACCACTGAGAACATATTCAATAGAAATATCAACTGCAGTAAACTGAACACTGTCACGGGTGTGAGTACCATAATTAAAACCAGCAAGCGAACTGTAGCTATCAGCTCCTGAGAAGAATGGAACAGAGTTATCTGAAAGCGAGGTTGCGTCCATTGAAGCATTATCTTTAAAGTAAAGAAGGTTGCTAAACGATTTATCTTTACCTAAAACCATAGCTGCTAAAACGCCGTCGTTATAAACGCCACCTAAGCCTGTTGAGGTATTTGTAGCCTTAGCACTGTCAACCGGATTTATCCATGTGTAAGCCGAACCTGCAACTGCATAACCAACAGAAACCGTAACACCGTCTTTTGTTGCTATTTTTGTTAAGTTATACATTTCGCCGGGGAACCAGACGTTATAATAGTCATTTTCTGTACTGTTGAGATAAGGTTTAGTTACCTGTGATTTATCAACAAGAGAATTCATATAAAGATTTGGCACATGAGCTTCAGTTAAATCATCATAGTGTGACAAATAGTAGAGTGGCTCACAGAACTTGTTAGCTTCTTTAATTGCACCTGATGCATCAGCACCGTAAACAATTTTTGAATAAACCATTTCTCTGTTTGAAGCAAAGCCCATAGTAAATAAAACATCGTTAAAGAGCTGACTTGTTGTACCGTCATAATGTCTTGTAACAAAGAACTGATGACTTTCTGCACTGTTAGCTTTTATGCCTTCACCACTTAAAATTGAAGAATATGTTTTATTTGAGAATACTGAACGGTTAGCGGTACCATTTGTACCCTCACCCGGTGTTGAATATTTATAAACGGTAGTCGTTGTACCCTCAGCGTTACCCATAAGGTAATATGATGTAATACCGCCGAAGTTGTTTTTACCATTATTTCTAACAGTTTTTCCGTAATTTTCATAAGTTGCAACATTATCTGCCTGGTGTATATAACCGTAAGCTGCAACAGTACCTACATAGAACACCCCACCGCTTGTGGTAGATGTAGCAGGAATGTAAACTGCATCGGTAACAGCAATTTTCGAATCATTTAAGTTTGTGTTGTAAGCAAACTTTACGTCACTTTGCTGTCCGTCAAAGCCGTCGCCACCTGCACTTTGCCAACGGTCGTAAAGGAAGCTAGGTGAAAGTGTTGTTAAGCACTTTAATCTGAGCTGAGCAAAGTGCTCATCTTTCCATCTTGTATCAGAAGCACTACTGGTGTTTGCTGCAAAATAAACAGGAAGTGCTGTAACCTGGTTGTTCTGGAAATACTCGTCATCTTCGTTCGCCTGAACGCCAACAGATCTCGGGAAGTTTTCGCCTTCTTTATAATAATACCAACCCTCTGATACTGTACCTATACCCAAAAAGCCACCCTTATGAAAATAAGTTTCATCCTGGCTCTCCCATTCTGTATTAGATTTCCAGAAAATCGGTCTTTCCCACATTCTGTTATAGGATTGGTCGAAGTCACCGACGTCATCCATATAACCGGCAACTCTTATAGGATAGTTATGCTCTGTAAGAATGTAAGAAATCTTTTTACTGTTCTGAGTGTAGAAGCTGAACTTCATACCATAGCCGTTGTAGTAATAACCGTAGTTTGCAAAGTTACTGTAATAACCAGGCTGACCCTTACCTGAGGTAGAGCCATCTTGTGTGTACCATGTACCCTGGTTATAATAACCCATTGATGTATTGTAGGTAGAGTAAGCAAAAATATGAGAGAAGTCAGCACCCCATATTGCAGGGTAAACAGTTGTTGCCTTAGCATCGTCAAGTATGTAAACCTGGTCCTGAATACCTAAAACATCCTGTCCCTGTTGAGAAATTACATTGTGGAACTTGCTCTGGAATGAAGCCTGGTCACCACCCGATATGCTTAAATTGACCTTACCTAAAACGGCATTTTCACCTGTGTTATAGCCCTCAAAGGTATATGTTCTGTAAATAGCGCCATTTGTACCTGTTAAAACATAGTAGCTTGGCTCATAAGGTGACTCAACAAATTCACCCGTAGTTGCAGTTTGCTCTGTAATCCAGTTAACAGATTTGAACACTGTACCTGCTGGAATATCTTTTGTTTGAGAAGCACCTGAAATATCCATTTGTCTTGCGGCAACAATGAGCTTACTTGTTTTGCTACCGTCAGAATTTGAAAATGTTTCAACACCTGCACTTGTGTAATAATCGCCATAGTTAGTTGAACCAACCATCATAATTGTTGGTGTTTTAATCGTGAGGTAGCAAGAGGTTTTTCTTACTTTATTATTTTCATCACGATAAGTAACTTCGATTTTTGCAGGTGAATTTGTGAAATCCAAGTCTTGAATTTTTACATAAATTCTACCTGTTGCAGGGGTCGCTCTTGTTATAGTTACGCCTGCAGTTTTGCGTGCATATAGTGAAGCTAAGTTTGTACGGGTCTTGTCTGGTATATAAACTGACACGTCAACGCTTCTTACTTCATTTGTAACATAAGACGGTGTGTTGCATGAAATGTCTTCTGCAGATTTGAATGTAATATTTGTTGTCTGAAGAATAACATCGTGTGCGAGCTTATCGTCATTTATAACCTTTGAAGAAACTATTGTAACGTGTGCTCTACCACCTGTAAAAATAGTTTCGAGTGAACCATAAAGTGATGAAACCGCTCTTTTACCGTTGATTGAGGCAACCTCACCCAAGCCTTCAAAGTTAACCTTGAAAGCCTCGTAAATATTAAGTGAGTTTCTTGTAGCAAGAGTATCTTCAATTTCACTCTTTGCTTCGTAAGTATCTTTGGTGTATTCACCCGCTGTATAAAGACTATCATAAGATGAAAGCATTATAGGGGTAACACCAACAATTACAATCATAAGAATTGTAATTGCCACAAGTATTTCGGTAAGCGTAATACCACGCCTATCTCTTAATAGCCTTTTCATTTGGGTCAGTCCTTTCTTAATGTTAGAATTTAAAAATTAGGAAACAGGAAGCAGGAAACAGGAAACAGTGACAAGTCAGTTCAGTTTCCTAATTTCGCTATTAGTGAATTGAGAATTTTTCCTACCTCTGATGATAATAAGAATGCTTTTTCCGCATCTTTCTGGCAATATCTAAAAACCAATACTATATTCCGTTATATATCAAAGCAAAAAACTTAAAAACGAAACAACAAACTAAACTATTCTGTTTTCTGCTTTCTGTTTTCTGCTTCCTGCGAACTAACAAATCACAAGTGATTTGTTAGTTCGTCCAGATAGTGAAATAATCGTCAACCTCAGGATATTCGATTGGGTCTTCGTTAATGTTACCTATATATTCAAAATCGTCTTT
>JAGBSJ010000041.1 GCA_017631955.1 Clostridia bacterium | reverse complement strand
TCTGTTCCTGACCACCACTTTGCAAATTCATTCGATTACCATAAACGCCCATATAAGTTATTGCTTTATCAAACTTACCATCAAAAACTGATGAATAACATTCAAATGCTGGGTAGCCATATAATGCGCCAAACATCTGAATATCGTCATATTCTATATTATCATCAGCAAAGGTCATTTTTTCACCCATTGCAAGATATTCAATAGCTTTTTTAGTGTTTGAAGACCTTGCCATATCTGCATTAACATCATAATACTTAAAAATATCATAATGTAATACAACGCTCTCTGCCAAAACAACAATAGCAAGTGCTATTGTCATTGCTGAGGTCAACTTTGGCTTTTTGCTCATTACAATAAGGATTGCTGTAAATATTACTGCAAATACTATAATAGCACCAATTAATTGTGGACTATAAAGTTCATTTTTGATATCATCATGAAGATAAATACCAGCTGTACAAAGTCCCACAATCAGCGTGCTTCCGATAAAGGCGTATATTGGGGTTTTCTTAATTTCAATAAATGCCTCATAAGCAATTTTAATAAGTACAAAGCTATAAACAAAGGCGAAACGATGTATGACACCTGCCGGTTCAGAAAAACCGTGCCACGCAAACCAAAGGGGATAAAAAGTTATTGATGCCCATATGACTAAAAGCAAAAAGAGATTTCCTGCTTTTTTTCTTACTGATATTCCCTTATTAAAGAAATAGATAACAGCAAGAATTAGTGTTGCTATTCCCACAAATCCAAAAACAATATCTTTTGAACCCATTGCGAAATATTCGTGTTTAGCAGGGAAAATATGTGAAGCCAATATTCCCCATATATCCTCAACAACTATGGTATCTGCTACGGTCGTTCCCTTAGCGGTGTTAGAAAGCACATAAATCATTGGCAATGTCATAACTGCCGAAATTCCGCCTGCCAAAAGTGAAGAAAATCCAAATTTTAAAAATGACTTTAATAAATATGAATTCTTAATAACTACAAAAACATTTACGCTTTCAGCATCACTATCTTGTTGTTCTTCAGTAATATTGCCTTCGTAATAAACATCATCATCTGAAATGAATGAATAAACAAAATATATTACACAGAAAATACACACCATCCAACCAATATAAAAGTTAGAAGCTATTGTCAATCCAAGAAATAATGCGTAAAACCATGCACTTCCACCATTAATCATTTTGTTAAGGCCCATAATAACAAGTGGAAAGTAAATAATTGCATCATACCAAGATGTAATATAAATAACTGCAATCATAAATCCGGACAATGCCCAAAGAGTGGAGAAAATTGCAACTGTTAAATCATTCTTCTTGTATACACACTTTAAGAAAATACTAAAGGTCAATGACATTAAAACGGGCTTAATAAGGGTGATAATGGAAAAAGCATTTGGCATTTCTTCAGGTTTAAAGAAAAGAGCGATTACATTTAATGGTGATGCGAGATAATATGAAATTGTTGCCCAAAAGTTTACACCACCACCCATATTCCATGTGAACAGGAGCGAACTACCCTCTTGAATTTTGTTGGCAAATTCACTTAAAAACGCAACATATTGAGCAAAACCATCTGAAAACGCTGTGGTGTTGGTACCAAAAGGATATATTCCACTTATAGCATAAAGCACAAGCATTATTAAAAGTGTAAATATTGGACCAAGCCAAATATAAGGTATTTGTTTTTTCGTTTTCATAAAACTCCTGCTTTCACTATATATTACCTCCCTTGTTAAAGGGAGGTTAAATATATTTTACTACAAAAATATATAAAGGTCAACAAAAAAGCGAGGGGTTGACCCCTCGCCCTTATGTAATTATTTTAATAATTATGGAGCTACATAGTTTGCACATTCTGCAATTTTACAACTAACTGTTGACTTACCTTCTGCGCCAACTACTACATTGTAGTCATCTTGGTCAGAAGCTGCATTTGCTGTTTCTTCCCAAGGACATTCTGGCATTAATCCATCATCAAACATAGCAGCAACGTCAGTAGGAGCTGTAGCTGCTACATTGTGACCAAGATAGTAGTTTCTAACGTTTGCCTGGATGTTGTCGATGTTTGTTGCACATGTCTTGTTCTTTGAGTTAGCTGTGATTGCACCATAAAGTGGAATAGCAACTGCAATAAGGATACCCATGATAACAACAACAATCATAAGCTCAACGAGTGAGAAACCTTTTTTGTTTAACATTTTTCTCATAATAATTTTCTCCTTTAATTAAAAGATTTTTTATTTATTGAGGCATTGTCGCCTTAATAACCTTAATTTGTTTCTGTTTCAGTATCTTCCTGATGGTCTTCATCCACCTGATTGTTATCACCCATACACTGAATATCAATTGTTTCATTATCAATACGCTTGATTATGTAATAGTGACCTTCTTCAGGACATTCAGGTAATGTGCCATCTTCAAAACATCCAATAAAATCTTCATGCAAAACTTCTCCAGCGTTTTGAGTTTTGCCATTAAACGTTTTTGCATCTGTTTTAAACAATGATGAAGCGCTGTTAGTTGCATCCATTAAAACCCATTTATTGAAACAAGCTCTTACTGTGTTTTGATTGTATTGACAAGTTCTTCTTCGTGCGTTGTCCGTTAAGGAATCGTAAAGCGGAATTGCAACCGACACAAGAATCCCCATTATAACAACAACAATCATAAGTTCAACAAGTGAGAAGCCTTTACGATTTCTTAAAAACTGCATTTCGTCCTCTCCTCTGTCTTTCGGGAACTTTCCGTACCCTTATATTACTACAAGTCAATCAAATTGTAAAGCCCTTTTTTTATTTTTGTCGAAATTAACAATCAGAAGTCATGTGTTTTGTAATATTCTACCAATTGTTTAATAGTTGTTATTCTATTAACTGTCTATAGTAATTGTTTTTGCCTCTACTTTTAGTAATCCATTGTTTGATGGCAAGCTATCAACTGCACCTTCTGGGTCATGACCACTATCTGTACATGCACACTGAACTTCACCATAACAAGAACCGTCGGCATTTTCCATTACTGCTAAACCATAATGATATTCAACGCGATTCTCTATGCTTTTAGAGCAAATTGGCATTACACCATCATCTAAAAAAGGTGATAAATCGCTTACAGATGACGGCGCTATTTGATTTGAGGTGTAATACTCAACCACTGCAAGCTTTATCATTTCAATATTTGATGTACATGCCCTATTTTCTGACCTTTTATGCAATCCATCATAAGCAGGAACACTCACAGCAAGCAACAAACCCATTAAAAATACTACAACCAAAAGTTCTTGCAGTGAAAATCCTTTTTTATTTAACAGTTTTCTCATAAATGTCATACCTTTCAAAAGTGTAAGTGGGAAAATTCCGTATCTCCTAACACTTTGATTATATACCATTTATATGTCTTAGTCAATATCGTATTCTACACAAAAAAAGTGAGAGATTTTTAACATCTCTCACTTTTAACATTTATAAATCAGCTATAAAATCACAAATATATGACACAGGAATCATAATTGCTCTGTAAACAGGTTTTAAGAATGCTGTATGTTCAATTAAGAACGGCGACCACACATAATAATACTGATGAATAAACCAGTCGCCAAATTCAGTGCCTCTCAACACTTCGTCACGGAAATTTCGGAGATTATCAAGATACACCTCAGAATTTATATAGCTTGAGAATGTCCACTCACCAAGACAAGAAGGTATTTTATTAACGGCCGAACCGCTTCCCTCTTCAAAACTCTTGTCTGACAAAGGTGATAAAAATCTTAAAACATTACCTTTATCGTTTATTTCATTACCATAAGTATAAATTACATTTTCAGCATTGTTAGGGTCATAAATCTTTAAAGTTTCACCTTCGGGATGCCCAGAAACTGATGCATCAATCCAACCGCAAGGGTACACATTCATTGTGTTATCAGTTTTCCATGAATTGTCATAAATCAGCTTACCATTTTCCATTCCTACTGATTTTGAAGAAGCAAGATTTTCAGAAACATAATTTGTGCTTGTATTGTAGTTAATGATTTTTGTGTTACCAGACTTGAAGTCAATATTTACGCTATTGCTCATATAGCTCTCAGTAGCAGCGTTCCCCTCAAGGTAATCTGTGCCGATTGAAAATTCGACTTGAACAGGAACTTCACCAAAACCCTCATTATTAAGAAACAATACGCAAGCAGGATAATTTGAATTAGTGCCTAACGATGTTCCCATGGCTCTATCCATTACATCTTTATCATATTTAATGAAAAGGTAATATCCAAGCTCAGTAAGAGTGCTAGTATTGCTTACTGTAGTCAATCCATCCCAATTGTCAGGTGCCTCATAAGCTTTTACAGAGAAAATGTAGGTATAATCATCAGCGGCGGTGGTAATAAGAGTTGGAGTTGACTGCCAAATCCACCTGCCTGTATCAGAATCATAAACAATACCCGCATCAAGAGCTTTCTCTTTAAAAATGTCAATTTCCTTTGAATTAACAATATAATTAGCGTTATTCTCAAACTTACTACATGCAAGACGAACAGCGTTTTGCACCTGCCAACGTTCAGTTGAATAGTTATAACGTTTAGTGAGCTGAGAAAGAGCTGTTCCCGCAACAATCATAACAAGGCCAAGAACAGTAATTGTGATAATAAGTTCAATTAAAGATAAGCCCTTTTTGCTTTTATAGAAAAGCTTAAACATACTTTCACCTCATTTATAAATGAGTTTATACTTGTCGGCGGGAGCAACGCCCCCGCCCACATATTTCTTTTTAGAATTAATTAGTCTTCTGAACGAGTTGCACAGGAGTTGATACCGCCTATCTCGCTAACACCAAGTTTTTTCATAGTACCTTCAGCAAACTTATAAAAACTAACATCTTCACTCCATCCGCCTGCTTCACCACAAGGAATCAGAGGGTTATAAGTCCAGCAAACAACAACATCTTCATTGTTATCATATTCTTCGTTGTTATTCTCGTCATTATAACCTGTCGCAACCCACATGCCATTAAGGTTGTTAATCTGAACAATGTTGTAGTTTTCGTTATCAGAAATCTTAACTGCGCGCCAGTGGTAATATTCATTTGTATCAGATTGTTTAGCATTTGCACCTTGTGTGTTAACCCAATAACGAACATTCACCCATGAGCCACCACGACCGTTACCTGAGAACGCTTTTGCGATTTCTCCACCATTCTGATATGAGCCATCTGAACAATAATCAGCAGGGTCTTTATCACTTTGGTCACCAACAGCAACCCAAGTATCGTTAGCAAAAGCAATATCATTGATTGTTTCAAGAGTGGAAATAAATCCTATTGAATTCCACGCGCTTGTTTGCTGTGAAGCTTTATCGCAGAAATATTTGAACGTATCAGGAACTTTGCCAGAACCAAGGTTATATGACGTACCAGCACTACCTTTTCCTCCGCCCCAAATAGATGAACCAACCGAGTCGGCATGACCTTCACTTCCACCAACAGCATATGTTTTTCCGTTTGCATTGTCAACCCATTTGTATGACTGGAATTCAGCATCAACTGAACGGTCATTCCAAAAATAATCTTTTTCACTCTTTGCTTTTTCTAAGTCAACATCCCAAGAAAGAACCGTACCATTTTCAGTGCCCCACATTGCCTCAGGATAACCCTTCCATGTAGCACCCCAAGCAACACAAGTAACCTTTGTGTTTGTCAATGGATGTGAACGAAGATATTCATAACTACCATCACTACCATTTGAGGCCGTTCCGCCCATAATGGATTTTTGTTGAATATGGCGATTGTTTTGCCAATAGTTAGCACCATAAAGGTTTCCTATATTTTTATCCTTTTTGGGCTCGTGAGAAAATTCATCATGTGCGCCTGACTTAAGTTGATTGCCATTAGCGTCTGTATGTTTTGATGCTTCTTCCTCAAGCAATGCCTTGGAGTTCAAATAATAGAACTGGTGGAAAACATTAGATTCTTTATTAAGTTTATAGCCACCATTGTCAATTGCCAGATATTCATAAGTCTGACCGTTAGCAGAGTTTTGTTTTTCAACTCTGTAGTCACCTGCACGAAGGAAAACAATACCATTATTCATAATAGAACCAACAGTTATAGTAACATCAGTTGCCTGAGTCAATCCTTCATTAGCAGCGAAATCTACCGTTCCACCCATAACATAACCAACCATAAGTGAAACAGGAATATCCATTGGCTCTTTTGTAGTAGCATCAACTGTAGGAACAACTGTACTTGCTGCATCAAGGAAAGTAATTGTTTCGCGACGGTTATTCCAATAAAACACCTGATTGTTACCGCTCTTATCATTATCAAGGTCGTAAACAACGTCGTCAGTTGGGTTAGCTGCAACCGCTATTGCAAACGGATGTGAAAGGTATGAAATAGTTATATCAACAACCTCACCATTTGTAACGTTTGTCTGAACATCCTGATATGTATTAATCAACATATTAGGATTTGCTAACTTAGCAGTGTTTTCCTCACCAAATTCAACTTTAAGTTTATCTTTGTAGTTGTTATATGTGTGTAAATCAAAAAATTTACCTGTAATTGCATATTCAATATTTTTATAAGGATAATAAACAACGTTATTGTACCATCTTACAGTCGTTGCACCAATACCCAAAAATCCGCCTTCTTTTGTGTTTTCACCATCATAATATGCAAGTTCGCCATCGCCAATTTCGGTTGTTGTATTACCATTATTATAATATGGTGTTAAGCCAAGTGTCATACGCCAGAAAGCATAGTGGTTAGCATTATCCTGAAGTGTTAAACGATTTTCTGCTCTTTCAAGGTAATTGCCTCCTACTTGATTGAAATTACCAGCAACTTCACTGTGCGCATAAGTACCTTTCCAACTTGTCGGATATTTATAATGAGCATTACCTGTTGTTGTTGCAAACAAATCCATAAAAGCAGGAATATAGCCACAGTAAAGTGTGTATGACGACTGTGGATAATTCAAGTTTGTGTCTGCACCTTCGGCTGTTGTATCACCATCACCTTGTGTTGTAAAATAGTAACTGCCATCATTTTTTACCTCTGTTTTGTTTGGTTTAGTAATTTTAATAGCATCAACTGATGTAAGGGTAATTGGGTATGCGTTTTTATTTATGCTCGATGTGTTGTTAATACCATTAATTTCATAAAACGAATTATCATTTGTTTCTAACCAACCGTGGGCTGTTTCGGAAATTGAATTGATTCTATACGCTGAATATCCAATAAAGCTATCATCTTTGTCATAATCTTTGTCACCTATGTCGATATCCAGCATTTCGCTGTACGTAGGTAAACGAACACTGTTTGGGTTTCCTTCTCTTATTTTATAAAAGTAAATCTTACCATCGTTACCGTAGAATTCGCCATCTTCTGCACTTGTTACAGATACAACTGATAAACTTCTTAAAAGTCCTGTACCCGTGTTAATTACACCTGAACCACTAACAGTAAACTCTTTTGATGACACATTAAATCCAGACTGATTACTTGACATACTTCTTTGAGAAATAAATTTAAAAGATGTATCAGTACTATAAACTCTGCCATCTTGTTTAATCTTGCCATTTTCTATAACCGTATCTTTTTTGGCACCATTTGCGTCAGTTGAATAAATATGAGGGGACTCACCTGTCTGATTATTGATTTGAACAAAGTTATAGTCGGTATAATAGGTCCAGTCTCCGCCCCAGTAATAGTTACCGGTCTGGTTGTTGCGCCAGAAACGACGCACCTGACCATTGTCGCCACACATTACATAATAACCATATCTGTTTGTGTCTGCTACACCATCACCATTTGTATCATCGCCGTTATAGCCGTCACCACTATCGGCAGGCACCCATTCAACATCGTTCATTGCCGATGTAAGTTTTACTGGTTGATTATTGTTTTTAGGGTCAGTTGAATTCATATCTTTCTGAATAATAATAAGATTACCGTTTTCATCAAACTCACCACGAGAAACATAGTAATTATACTTCAGTTTTGCATTATTACTACTTTCTGGCACACCCTCACCAACCATAATCATCATTGGTGCATCGATTTCAATAACACATTCAAAACTCTTGTATTTTATTGTCAATGGTGAATTTTCAAAGCAAACTCTACCACCGCCATAAAACTCAAGGACCGCCATTTCCTCGTCAATTCTTTTTATTCGATAATCATTTTGACCCAATTCGCCTGTTACATTAGAAACGGTTACCTTAAAATCGTTGTAACTTAATCCTGTACCAAATTTAATACCGCCATCAGCAACAAGTGTTATTGATGCTATATAAAAGTCGTCAGTAATACTTGATGGGAAATAACTTAAGCCCGAAGCTGTGCCTGCGCCATTAGCAGTTATAAACGAATTATTGGGATTATCGGCATTAGTAAAAAGTAAGTCACCCTTAAACGAACTTAATTCATTACCAAGCGTTGCGCTTTTAGTTGTTAATATAGTACCTGCAACGCCCTTTCTTGAAAGAGTTGTTCCCGAATTTGCCTGAAGTGATAACGGCACTTCACCAATCGCTGTAGAGTACCTTGGAGAATCAATACTGTCAGCCAAACCAATAACTGTTTGCATTGTGCCGGATTGTATGTTTATGTCATCAATTTTATCGCCAGCTTTAACAATTGTGTCAAGATAGGTCAAAAACAAAGGGGTAAAGCAGAACACCAAAAGCGAAATAAGTGCCATAGCAGTAAGCACTTCAACTAAGGTCATACCGCTTTTGTTGCTTAAATAGTTTTTAATTCTATTCTTCATATAAAATTCCCCTTTCTTCTTTATTCTTCCCATGCAGAGTTTGTAGGTTTACCCCAATTAATATTTGACGCCTGTGAGGCAACTGGTTGCTGAATGTATCTTAACAATTTTACACCATTAACCTCAGTTGTAATCGCTTTTTTATCAATTGCCATACCTGTACTATCAATTGACGAGTTATGGTCAACATCAATAACTCGTATTGGTCGTGTTTTAACATTGTTGCCATTTTTTTGAATGTATGAAGGTTGGTCACCATAATAAAATTCACGGACCGCCTCAAGATTTTTTCTAACTGACTCTCCGTAATGTGCATACACCGGGTCTTTATCAACAACAGAATCAACAAAGAATTTCAAAAGGTCCACACCATATGTTATATCTTTATTGCCCTTGTCATCCGTTGTTTCATTTTTATACCAACCATCAAATAAGCAAATATCACCCGCGTCGAAAATTCGATAGGTTTCTGCCTTACTACCTTGCATATAAACTGTAACCGAAACATTTCCCTTGAAGAAAATACGGTTTGCATTATTTATTGTATTACCTTCTTCATCTGTGATACCATTTTTTGCAACAGATAAGTGCTCAGCAAAATCACCACCAGATTTGGCACCTGAACCAATTACAACAGTGCCAAGACGGTAACGGTTACCAAATGTTGAAATAATGTTGCTAAGACCACCCAACGCATAATCCGGATTATTAACATAAACAGCCATTTTAATATCACCGTCAACAATAATGTCCTTACCAAAAAGACCAATTGTTGCGTACTGACCGTTATCAGGAGTAACATCAAGACCTGCATTCAAGAACAACGTACCTGATGATGCAAAAGCATAAGCATAACCAGACTGACCGCTTGTGTATGCAGGTAGCTTATATGATTTAGAATTTTTAGGAGCATTAAAAATTAAGTCGCCACCACTTGAATATTGATAAATCTCAACCTTGGTTGTAAAACTATCATTTCCTGTAATGAACTTATAAATAGTTTTTACAATACCATTCCAAAGTTTCTTAAAAAATGTTGCAATACGCTTAAAAAAGCCGTCGCCTTGATTACTTGTAACAGTACCGCCTGAATCAATAGAAATAGTTTCAGTTACATGGTCAAAGACATCAGAATCTGTAGAAAGAACACCATTGTCGTTAGCAATACTTGTTCCATCTACTTCGTCTGCTGGATAAACGAAACCGCTTACAACATTTTTTACTTCATTTTCACCACTATCATAACATACTGCAGTACTTCTGAATTCAACAACAGGAAGGTCAGTTTCTACCTTTGAGGTTGTACCGTTAGCATTTTCAGTCTCTTGAAGAACTGTATTTGCTGCAGCAGATGCCTCAACAGTGAAATATCCAATAACATTAATGCCAATAGCATTAAGGTCCACCATTTCCTCTGTTACAAAACTAAGCCCATCCCAAAGAGTACCATCTGTTGTATCGTTTTCAGCATATACAACATAAACCTTGTTGCTTGTAACTTTACCAGGATTAGCAATAAGCTTGTCATTTGCATCAGTTGCATCCTGCAAAACCGACACAACAGCATCAATACCATCATAATTGGTTGTGTTAAATTCCTTATAATTATTACTAGTTTTGAGCGATGCATTTTGATAAGCATAAGCACCCGCCTCAACACCAACACGTGCAAGATAATATGCCTGCTTTTGAGCGTTCATATATTTAACTGACCTAAATGACTGACTCGCATAAGTGCCAAGACCTGCTGCAAGTATTGTTAAAATCATCATAATAATAAGAACCATAGGTAACGCCATACCTTCTTTGTTCTTAAGATATTTGTTCATAATGACCGCTCCTTTCAAATAAATTTATACAACTTATAAATGTTATTAAACGATAACACGTAAAACTTCTTCAAGAGAAGTGCTACCTTCCATCATTTTATAAAGACCTTCGTCTTTAAGAGTTTTCATTTCTTGTGAAATTGCCAATTCTTTAACTTCTGCAACTGTTGCTCGGTCAAGAATCAAGCGTTTCATTTCTTCTGTAACTGTAAGGAACTCAAATACAGCTTCTCGACCCTTATAGCCAGTATTATTACAAGTAAGACATCCCTTTGCCTGATAAAGTTTGTAACTTGGTTTGTTATAACCATAAGTTTCAAGGTCAGGAACAATCTTTTTAAGTTCTGCGTGAGTAATTTCGTATTCTTCCTTGCATTTTGGGCAAAGTCTTCTAACAAGACGCTGTGCAAGAACGCCAACAAGTGATGATGCAGTAAGGAATGGTTCAACGCCCATTTCATCAAGACGAGTAACCGCGCCCGGAGCATCATTTGTATGAAGTGTTGAAAGAACCATATGTCCTGTAAGAGCCGCCTCAACGGCAATCTTTGCTGTTTCACTGTCTCGAATTTCACCGACCATGACAATATCAGGGTCAGAACGGAGAACTGAACGAAGAGCTGCTGCGAATGTCATACCTGCACGGTTGTTCATCTGAACCTGGTTAATACCTGACATTCTACGTTCAACAGGGTCTTCAAGTGTAATAACATTCTTTTCAAGTGTACTGATTTCAGCCAATGTAGCGTAAAGAGTTGTAGATTTACCGCTACCAGTAGGTCCTGTAACAAGAACGAAACCATAAGGCATATGAATTGCGTTATTAAATCTATCAAACTGACGTGGGCTGAATTTAAGGTCTTTAAGTGTAACAACGTTTGTATTACTTCTTTCGAGCAAACGCATTACGACTTTTTCGCCGTAAACTGTAGGCATTGACGCAATACGAACGTCCATTGTTTTATCTTCAAACTTTACAGTAGCACGACCGTCCTGAGGAATACGACGTTCGGCAATATCCATACCGCCAATAACCTTAATTCTTGAAATAACTGCTGAATACATTTTAATCGGGTTCTGCATAATTTCTTGCAAAACACCGTCAATTCTGAAACGAACTCTCATGTATTTTTCAAGTGCTTCAACGTGAATATCAGATGCGCCTGCTTTAATAGCGTTGTTAATAATCTGGTTAACAAGCTGAACTGCAGGTTTATCGTCAATATCAAGGTTTTCTGACTCTACAACGTCTTCTTCTTCATCGTCATAGTTGTCAACACCATTATTCATATTAGCAAAGTTTTCAATAGCAACCTGAAGTTCCATATCCGCAGCAACAACAGGACAAATTTCATAACCTGTGAGCATGCGAAGATAGTCAACTGTAAGAATATCGTTAGGATTCTTCATTGCAACATAAACAATACCATCTTCTTCATAAATTGGAAGAATATTGTTTTTAATTGCAAGTTCAGGTGTAATTAAGTTTGCAACTGCAATATTCACGCCAACTTCGTCAATTGAAACGAATTTGTGACCTGTTTTGCTTGCAAGCATACGAGCAACATCTTCTTCAGTACAATAACCCAATTGGGTAAGAATTGTACCTATGAGTTGCTTGCTTGTTTTTTGTATTTCAAGAGCTTCTTTTAACTGCTCTGTTGTAATAATTCCGGCATCAACAAGTCGTGCGCAAATGCTACCGGGAATAAGGATATCATTAGACATATTAAAACCTATCTTTCGTGTTTAGGAATTATACTTTTATTATTTAGTAAAGTTTACAATCACCATTGATGCAGCAACTGTACCATCTTGCTGTTTTGCCATTGCAATAGTATCAATTCTTGCAATTTGTTCTTGTGAAACGATTTCGACAGCCATTCTTCTAACATCAATTTCTTCACCAACAACTGCAATAGTTGTAGTTGCTTGATTTACATTTCCGTTTGCAACCATATCACCAACTGAAATGTCGGCAATACGAAGGTTGTATTTTTTACAAAGTTCATCAAGCTCAATATAATAATCCACAGTATTATATGTTCCGTTATCCGCAATAACTTTATCATACTCTGCTTGTTGTGCTTCGTAATATTTTGAGTCTGCTTTTAATTTTTCAAGACTTGAAACAAGAATTTTATTCTCACGAAGAGATGTTGCATTTGCTCCAATACTTTCTTTTAACTGTGTTGCTTCTTCAATTGTAAAATAAGAAGCAACGCCTAATATAACAACAAGAACAACCATAGCGATTGCAACAAGAACAGTAGTATTTATTTTATCTTTAAGGTCGGAAAGATTAATATTTACATTCATTTATATTTCCTCCTTATTCTGCAACTGTAGTTGACTCTGTTGTATCTTCAACAGGATCATTTGTAGTAGTTGTAGTAGTTGTTGTAGTTTTTGTAGTTGTTGTTACCAACAAACCAGACTCGTCAAGGACAATGTTGCCACCAACTGAAAGATATATACGGAATGAATAAGACTCATTTCCTTGCAAATCTCTCACAATAGTTGGCATGCTATTTGTTGAAATTACCTGAGTAACTAAATCCTTGAAATCGTCGCCATTCTTAAACAAATCTTCTAAATCGCGAAGCTGTGAAACTGCATCGCCAATATTTTGTGCCATTGGAAGTTCACCTTCGATAACACAAATCGGATTTGAAGACCAATCCTGTACAGAAAGTACAGAAAAACTAGCATACTCTGGTCGATTTGCCTGAATGATAGACATGAACTTAACTGCACTTACTGGTTTTGGTAAAATTGATTCTACTCTTTGTTTTGAGGAGTTGAGTTCATCATAAATTGCTTTATATTGCTCTAATTCTTCAACGTTTGCAATAATAACATTATTATTATTTCTGATTTCTTTAAGTTGCGCTCTAAGAATGAATAATCTTACTGCAAAACCGCTATATACAATAAGCATACAAATCAAAACGATTACTGCAACTCTAAGAATTAAATCTTTTTTCTTTTTACCGTCAAGAAACTTTCTGTAACTTGCAGGTAACAAACTAACCTTAAACACCGTTATCCCTCCAAACTAGAAATTGCAATTCCTATACAACTTGCATATTCACCTAACGGTGTTACTGACCCTGCCTGTAATTCAGGATAGAACTGTGGCACTTCCATAGGAACATAAACATTTGATGATACTGCAGAAACAACTTTTTCTGCCGCAGAAGAATTCATAATAAAATAGAGTTTGTCTATCGGCTTGCTGTTCTGCATTGAGTAATAACTGATTGTTGATGATGTTTCTGACATAAGCCAGTTTGAAACTGTTTCAATATCTTCTTCTGTATAAGATTTGTCTCTTGAGCCCATAAATACGCTCGATACTGCTTTTTGATTTCTTTCAGTAATTGTAATTGAACGTACCATGGAAATTTCATTACCTTCAACAACAATGAAATTAAGCACATCATCTGTAAGATTAACTATACCGTATCTTGTACCTTCACTTATCTGATTAAGTGCACGACAGTAAGCAAGTAACGAAGAGTCAATTTCCTGCACCTGAAGTCTCGCAGTAGTAAAATTGCTAATATAACCTTCAAGCATCTGCTTTCTTGCAGCAATAAGCATAATATTAACTTGTGGTATATCGTCTTCATCTTTTGATTCACCCGCAACCACATAGTCAATCTCCATTTCCTGAATAGGAATTGGAATAAACTCCTGTGCCTGTAAAAGAACCATATTGCGAAGTTTGCTATCGTCAACTTTTGGGAATGTTGCATATCTCATAAGTATATTTTCATTATTTACGCCGATTGCAACATCAGTTGTCTGGAAATTACCCTGAGCAATAAGTTGAGTCAATGCATCGTTGAAAGCAACAGCATCTCTGATAAACGCTTCGCCAACTACGCCTTCTTCTAACGGCATATATCCCATTGCAAGAATTTTATAAGCGCCGTTTTCCTTCGCTATTTCAACCGCTTTAATCTCATTAGTTGTAATTTCGCAACCAATGATACTTTTAAGTTTTGCCATATCTATCATTCTCCTGTCAGTGTGAGGATTTTTCGATTTTTATGCACCCATTGATGTAGATGATGTAAGCATTGGAACGTAAAGAGCAATAAGCATACCACCAACGATAACACCAACGAAAATAAGGGCGATAGGTTCGATAATTGCACGAAGATTTCGTGAAGTGTTTTCAACGTCTTCTTCAAAGAATTCTGCAACTTTATCAAGAAGTTCAGGCAAAGCACCTGATTCTTCACCGATAGCCACCATACCTGTAAGCATTGGTGGGAAAAGTCCGCTCTTATCAAGAGATGCTGAAATGCTCTTACCTTCTTCAATATCTTCAATTGCTTCTTTTACAACTTTTTCAAGTTTTTCAGAGCCAGATGTAGGACCCGCACTCTTAAGCGCTTCAACTGCAGTAACACCGCCTGCAAGAAGTGTTGCAAATGTACGGCAGAAGCGGGCAACAACCATCTTAGTCATAAAGTCACCAAGCATTGGCATTGTAAGTTTGTTTGCTTCCCAGATTTTATGAGCAATCGGACTCTTGATAAATGCAAATACCGCACCGCCAATAAGTGCAGCAACAAGAATCCAAGTACCTGTGTCTTCACGAAGACTGTCTGAAACGCCGAAAATAACTTTTGAAATACCTTCAATTTCAGTTCCTTTCTTCATCATATTTTTGAACAAAGGAACCATAAACCAAAGCATTGCAATAAGCAATACAACCGCCATAATCATAACACTTCGAGGGTATGAATACGCTGATTTAATATTTTTCTGAAGATTTTTTTCTTTCTGAAGCATATCAGCAAGACTGACAAGCGCCTGCTCCATAATACCGCCGGCTTCACCAGAAGCAATCATTGCGACAAACAATGGTGAGAACACTTTTGGGTACTGTGCAAATGCATCTGAAAGTGGCATACCACCTTCAACGCTTTTTGCAATTTCTTCCATAATATTTCCAAGACGTGGGTTTGCACACTGTTTTGAAAGTGTTGTCAACGCTCTTGTAACAGGAACACCAGCAGAAAGCATAACTGCAAGCTGTTTACATACAACCGCAACGTCTTCTGTTGTAACTTTTTTACCGCCGCCACCCGATTTCTTTTTAGCGGCTTTTTCTTTCATTTCTGTAACTATAATTCCGTTTTCACGGAGTCTGTCCATGGCTTGGGCAGTATTATCAGCAATAACTTCGCCGTGTACGCTTTGGCCTTGTTTGTTCAGACCGTCATAAGTAAAGGATGCCAAGGCAATTTGCCCCCTTTATATGTAAAAATTAGTAATTTTCTAAATTAAAGTCCCATGGTTCCCATAAGGCGAATAACTTCTTTTTGGTCAACACAGAATTCAAGAACAGATTCTCTTGTAATTTTCTGTTGCTTAAGAAGATTAAGAAGCGCTTGGTCCATAGTCTGCATACCCTGCATTGTACCTGTCTGCATAGTAGCATAAAGCTGATGCTCTTTTTCTTCACGAATAAGATTTTTAACTGCAGGAGTATCTATCATATATTCAATGGCTGCAACTCTTCCGCGACCATTGATAGTCGGAATAAGTTGTTGTGAAATAACAGCTTTGATTGTGTTTGCAAGCTGTGAACGAATTTGACCTTTTTGTTCCATAGGGAAAGAGTCAACAATACGAGAAATTGTCATCGGTGCAGTCTGTGTGTGAAGAGTTGAAAGAACAAGATGTCCTGTTTCAGCCGCAGTAACCGCAACCTGAATACTCTCAGGGTCACGCATTTCACCAATCATAATAACGTCTGGGTCGTGACGAAGAACTGTCTTCAACGCGTTTGCAAAACTTCTTGTATCTGTACCAATTTCGCGTTGACGAACTGTTGATTTTTTATGCGAATGTAAGAATTCAATAGGGTCTTCAACCGTAACTACATTTGTTTCGTAGTGTGTGTTGATGTAGTCAATCATTGCAGCAAGTGTTGTTGATTTACCACTACCTGTAGGTCCTGTAACAAGAACAAGGCCACGAGGAAGATTGCAAAGACGCTTAACATCTGGAGGCAATCCAAGTTTATCAAGAGCAGGAATTTCAAATGGAATTGCTCTAAAAACTGCCGCGATTGAACCACGCTGAACGATAACATTTCCACGAAAACGAGCGCATTTGGGAACCGAAATAGCCATGTCAAGTTCCCAGTTTTCTTCAAACTCTTTTGCCTGAAGGTCTGTCATGCACTTACGTAAAACTTGTTCAACATCTTCGGGGAACATCTTAGGTAAATCTTCTTGACGAACAAGTGAACCGTGAATTCTGATACATGGCTCTATACCACTGACAAGATGTAAGTCGGAGCCATTTTTTTCAACTGTAAGTCGCAATAAATCCTCAAGAGTTTTTGGGTATTGACTTGGTTTTTCAAAAAATCTCATAATAATATTCAACCCATTTTCCGTGAAAATCATTTATGCCGTATAATTGGCTATTGGGGTGCGGTTTTCGCACCCCTGATTAATAGTTTTTATGCATTGTCCATAGCATCAAGAAGATTACTCATTCTTGTTACTCTGTCTGATGTTGTCTTTGCGTAAAGAACTGATTTGTATGAAACACCAGTTGCAGTTTTATTCTCGAGAGTTTTAATTTGGAAATCAACTCCGCCAAAAACTTCAGGATAAAGGTCTTTCATAATATCCAATCTGTCTCTAAGTGGTTTTTCAGCCAATTCTCTATCGTCACCTGTTTGTGACTCAATAGGAATCCACATTACTTCGCCTGTATGTTCTGTATCAATTTTGTCAAGCAATTCAAAAATCTGATTTTCCCACAATGACGCATCACAATAAACAATAATGCTGTTTGTAAGGTCAGAATATTCGTATGTTTGGAATGTTACACCTTCAATATTTACACCACTAAGGCGTTCCATCAACTGATTTACTGTACAGTTCTTTGCTGTGTATGTATGAATTGTGCTTGAAGCTTCCGGAACACTTTCTTCGAGTTTTTCAATAAACGCTCTTGCTTCTTTAATTTCTGAAGCAGTTGCATAAATCCAAACTGCTTTTGTCATTCTTTCATGACCATAGAACTGTGCGTCTGGAATCATTTGACGAATATAACCTTCAACCTGACTTCTGTTAAAGTTCAAGAACTCAATCTTTTCAAGAACTTTTGGTTCTTCAACTGGTTCTTCTGGTGTTGTTGTATCATCAGGAGTTGTGTTATCTGTGTTGTCGTTTGTATTATTATCTGTATTGTTATTTGTATCATCTGATGGTTTATCAGTTGTACCTGTATTATCGTCAGGAGTTCCAACTACGCCACCAAGGTTTTCGCCATTGTTCTGAGCAATCGCTTCTGTATCAACAACTTTCTTAATTGTCATAATATCGCTAAACTGAACACCGCTTACATATACGAAAAGTGTCTTTGGGTATGATGACATTGTGATACCTGAATGGAGACCAAGGTTTGAAAGAAGGCCTGAAAATTCTGAAGCAGAGATATAGTCAAGTTCAATAGGGGTAAATGCAGATGCAATACTGTTGCTTCCTACGCTGATGTTTTCAGGAGCATCAAGAATTTCAATGAGTTCTGCAAGTTTAGCCATTTCTTTTGGATATGCTGAAATCCACACATCTCTGTCGTTGTTTGACTGAGAAACAGTTTTCATATTTGAAAGGCCTAACGCACTTGCCTGACCAAGAAGTTCTTCATAAGTAATATATTTAAATGAGAACTTTGAAAGCACTAAAGTGTCAACAAAAGTACTGTTTAATTCACCAGCAGATGCAACAAGAATTGTGTTACCGTCTTTAAGATATGAAAGACCAACCATTCTTGTAACATAGTCAATTGCCTTAAGTGGTGATACTTTTTCAAGGTCAAGTGTTATAGTTTCTGTACCTGAACCCTTATAGATTACCTTGTAACCAGCATTATAAGCAATAGAAGAAACAAGGTCTTTAACATTTGATTCTTTTGCTTTGATTGAAATGCTTGTAGAAACAATCTGATTTTCTTTATTAGCACTTGTTACAGGCACTTTAAGAATCTGACCTCTGTAAACTTTGTCTGTGCTGTCGAGTCCATTGTAAGTCATAATATCGCTTACAGAAACACCGTTCTTTGTAGCAATAGAAGCGAGTGTGTCACCGCTTTTTACTGAATAGTAACGGTATTGACCGAGTGGTGTGCCTTTGTCACCGCCACCGTTGTTGTCTGAGCCCATAACTGTGAGTGGAGCCACCGCACTGATGATGAGCATGAGTGACAAAGCAATTGCAAGAATTGATTTGCCGAACTTCTTAGAACCTTTCATTTTTAGTTCCCCCTAAAAACATTATATGTAAATTAAATAATTACCAAAATTAATATTCGAGTTTAATTTTCTTTTCGCCGAGTGAAACAATCACACAGTCATCTGTAATATCTTCAACTAGCCATGAAGATGTTCCAACATAATCACCAACTTGAAGATGTGGGTAAGATTGTTTTTCTGCCTCAACAGTTGCTGTGTAATAACCGTCAGAGTTTACAATGATTGCAGTAACCTTTGCTTTTGCAAGAGCAACATCGTCAAAAACATCATCGCCATTAACTTCAATGTCTTCATAATCTCTTACATCCTGAGGAAGAACATCGACCTGACTTCCATTTCCAACATCACCGCCTACCGGAGTGTCATCAATATCAATTGAACCAGTTGTAAATATGATTACCAAAGCTACAAGAACTGAAATTCCAAGACAGATTGCAGGAATTATAATCTTCATTTTCGGATTTTTGTCAAAGAATCCAGTTAATCCTCCGCCTCTTTTATCGCCACCGCCGTTGCCTTTAAGCTTTGCGATTAAATCTTTAATGTCCATATTCATTAAAAAGTCGCCTCCCGACAAGTAATAAACACAATATATAGTGGTTTATAAGAATTTTATACATATTTTGAAAAAGAGTAGACTACTCCCCAATATGTATAATTGCACATAATTATTTTACTATGAAAACTCAATAAAATCAACCCTTATTTTTACATTTCTGTGTACAAATTACAGTGTATATTTTAGCTATTTTGCATACCTTTTTTGACAATATTTGGTTGTTAATTTTTTTAACATAGTTTACATCTGTAAAGCGCCCTAAAAACACCTTCTTAATATCATTTCAGAGCATAAAAAATCCCTTGACGAAGTTCGTCAAGGGATTGATTTTAGATTTATTTCAAGTTTTTAGATTAATATTTGAAATCAGAATATGTAGCTTCCATATGACCTGCACCTGTACCTGTTGCAGTAATAAGAACTTTAATTACAAGTGTTGCTTTCATATCATATGAATATTTTAAACTTGTAAGGTTACCATTTTCAATAACTGCTACCATCTTAATGTTTGTATAGTTTGCAGATGTGCCATCTTTCTGAACCTTTACCTGGTCGCCTACTGCACTCGCGATTTCTGCATTAACTTCATCAACTGTAATATAGTCGTTTGAAGCGTGTGCCCAAGCGCTATTAGCATCAGGAGTATTTGTGTCTTTAATCTTGATAGTATATGTATTTCCACTTACACTAACGTCTGCGATATCATCTGCTGTAAGTTTCATTGCTTTAAGCATATACTTATTGCTATCTTTTTCGTTCAAATCTTCAGTCTTGCCGTTTGTGAATGTTGCTGACTGGTCTTTAATTCCAAGGAATCCACCAACAACTTCGTTAACTGTATAGTGGTCGTCACCTGGATAGTCATTATTTTTAACTACACCACTGATGATAGTATTAAGTGCACCTGTAAGAGCACCAACGTTAACATTTTCTGTAAACTTACCGCTTCTTGTCCATTTGTAAGATGCTTTTGCTGCTTTTGCTGTTGCATCATTAATTGCTTTGGCTGCATCTGCTGCTGTTACACCTGTATTGCCTGCTGGTGTGTTTGGTGTATTTGGTGTGTTTGTGTCGCCACTTGGTGTATTTGTATCGCCACTTGGTGTATTTGTATCGCCACTTGGTGTGTTTGTATCACCACTTGGTGTGTTTGTATCACCACTTGGTGTGTTTACGTCGCCACCCTCTTCTGTCTGCGCGCCTGTTGCTTTTGCAATAGCATCTTCAGCTGCTGTTTTACCCATGAAAACAACTGCTACTGTAAGAACTGCTGCAAGAAGAATAGCCCAAAATTTAGTCCAGTTTTCAGAACTTTTTGCTTTCTTCATTGCCTTTATTTCTGCCTGTTCGGGAGTTAAAGGTTTCTTTGCCATGTCGATTTATCTCCTTTCGCTATTCAAACGAATTAATATTTGAAATCAGAATATGTAGCTTCCATATGACCTGCACCTGTACCTGTTGCAGTAATAAGAACTTTAATTACAAGTGTTGCTTTCATATCATATGAATATTTTAAACTTGTA
>JAGBSJ010000040.1 GCA_017631955.1 Clostridia bacterium | reverse complement strand
TTAACTGACATTTTGAATTCCTCCAAATAAAATATTTACAAATATTAGTATGCATATTATTGCGTATATTATTTTATATCTTTTGAAGAAAATATGCAAGCATATTTTTCAAATTTTTGGTATTTTGTGAACTTTTTGTCAATGTGTTCAAAAATCGGGGAATATTCCGCCAAAATGGGTATAAAATTTATAGTATGGAGGGTATAAAAATGCACTTTGAAAGCACAAAACCGTATAATTTTTGCCAAAATGATATTGACCGCGACCGTTTGCAACTGCTTTTTGACCATTCTTTCAATAATGGGGACAAATCTTCCTTGCGGAAACACTATATATTTCTTCGTCAACTCGAATTAAACTCTTTCATTGATTTTCCACTTGAAACTGTAAATATTTCTGCACTTGCAGAAAGTGTTACTATGGGGTGCGACATTCTTCTTTCACAAATGGGAATGTCTTTTATTTTTTGTGGTAACGAAACAACGCCCGCAGTTTGTAACCAAAGATTTGTTACAAAAGCACTTCTTAACCTGCTTTCAAATGCTTATCTTTTCGGTAGCGAAAAGCTTGTAACTGTGAAAACTGTTGAGTCACAAAATTTTGTGCAGATAGAGGTGCAAAGTGGAGGCGTTTTTGATAATACCTATAATAACGGGTTGCAATTTGTCTGTGATGTTTGTCTTAAATCAAGTGGCAGATTTTTTATAATGCAAAATACTTTTCATACAAATGCAATTATGATGTTTCAAAAATCCACAGATTATAATAATCTAAAGTCTACTGATTTGTATTCTCTTATCAGTGACCGCCTTTCTCCGTTGTATGTAGAATTATTTGGAATGGAATATCATCAGAATTAAAACAACAAAATCCGCCAGAATAAAACTTTTTTCATTGACTTAATGTGGCAAAAATCGTGCAAGGACAAGCATATAATACTTGTATAAAGGCGAAAGGCGGTGAAAAAATGAGCAATCAGGAGTTTGGCGTAAGTGAAGGTAACGAAAGAATTGAACTTTCAGATTTTATGAAATCTGTAGGAATAAATTTAGTCCATTTCGGAATAGGCACATTAATGGCGTCGGCAGGTAGCAAAGGGTATTTTTCACCGTTAGGAATCGCATTTTGCAGTGGTACAAAAAAAGAGTACACATTGTTTTCTTGTTTCGGTGCAATGCTAGGGTATATTCTAACAAACGAATACGTTTTTGCATTTCGTTATGTAATGGCTCTTATTATGGTATATATTCTTAAATTATATGTTCACAGTTTTCCAAAACTGCGGGACAAGGTGTTTTTGCCATCTGTAATTTCACTTTTCAGTACACTTTCAACAGGAATTGTGGCAACAATTGTTACTCCGTTTGAATTGAATGATATATTTCTTCGTGTGGCAGAATCTGCAACTGCTTTTGGTGGAGCATATTTTTTTACAGTGGGCTTTAATTCGCTAAACAAAATTAAATCGGGCGAGCATCTTACAAACCGTGAACTTACAACTACAATTATTGCAATGCTTATTCTGATTTTGTCGGCAAGTCCGATAAGCGTTTTTGGCGTTTCAATATCGGGAATCTGTTGCAGTTTTATAATAATGTGTGCCGCTTATCTTTTTCGTGAAAGCGGCGGTGCGATAATGGGAACAGGGGTATCATTGGGCCTTCTAATGATGGGCAATAGTGACCTTTCAGTTTTCTCTTATTGTATTTCAGGTCTGTTTTCAGGTCTTTTTTCATATTCGGGCAGAGTGTTATGTGCATTTTCATACATATTCGCTTATGGTACATCTTTTTTGCTTTTTGAAAGTGCCATGAAGGACATATCTCTACTGGTTGAAACTGCAATAGCATCAATACTGTTTGTTGTAGTGCCACAAAAGGCGTTTCTGCAATTAAAAATGCAACTTTCATTTTCTTCGCTTGCGGGGGATGGCGTGGCCATGCAGAATATGGTAATTTCGCGACTTAAAATGGTGAGAAATGCAGTTGGTAATATGTCGGGCACAGTTACAAAGGTGTCTGAAATATTAAAAGAAAAAGCCGCACCCGATACAACGGGAGTGTATCTGCGAGTTCGCGACAACGTGTGCGGTGATTGTGCAAGTTTTGATAAATGCTGGCGAAATGGTATGCCCGCCACAATAGGTGAGTTTGACTCAATAGTTGAAGAAATCCGCAAAACAGGTAGTGTTACACCGTCTTTTGTGCCGTCATCACTTCAGGGTAGATGTATTCGCATAATGTCATTGTGTGATAGTTTTAATAAGAATTATTCGTCGTATTGCGCACGCCTTGGTGCAGAGGGGAGAATTAACGAAATGAGAAAAATTACGGCAGACCAGTTTGACAGTGTTTGCGAAATGCTTGATGATATGCTCTGCGATTTTAATAGTGATATACGATTGTTTGCAAGCAAGTCTAATGCACTGAAAAACGCTCTTGATGATATTGGCGTGCCTGCATTTGTGAATTGCTACGAAAATGAAGACCTTAATATGGTTGTCAATCTCACAATAGATGTGAATAATAAAGTCCCCGAAAACGAAATAAAAGAATGCATTGAAAAGGTTACAGAAAAAGAGTTTTCTGCGCCTGCTATTATTAAAAATGATGTTGAAAAAATTCTGATGTATTGGGAAAAACCGTCATATTCTGCCCAATGTGTTTTTTATCAACTTTCTGCCGAAGGATATGACGTGTGTGGCGATTGCATTGATGCTTTTTATGATGGAAAAGGCAATTTTATCACAGTTTTAAGTGACGGTATGGGCACAGGGCATCGTGCCGCTATTGATGGTGCTATGGCATCTTCTCTTTTTTCTCGACTTATTATTTCGGGATTTTCTTTTCCGTGTGCATTACGGCTTGTTAACTCTGCAATGCTTGTAAAAAGCCGTGAAGAATCTTTGGCAACACTTGATATTCTGAAAACAAATCTTTATACGGGGCAATCGATAATTTATAAAGCGGGAGCAACAGTTTCACTTTTATATAGAAAAGGAAAGGTAAGCGAAATAAAAAAATCTGCTATGCCTATTGGTATTTTAAGGCAAGCGGAATTTGCTACAGTTCGTGGCGGACTCAAAGATGGTGATGTTATTGTTATGATGTCTGATGGTGCGGCTGACAGTAGTCTTGAAGAAATCAAACAGTATATAAAAGAAAACGGATTTTCTGAGGACTTACCGCAAAAATTGTGTGCCCTTGCAAAAAGCAGAAATGTAACTCGTGGTGACGATATAACCGTAGCCACAGTGAAAATCAGTTTTAATGAAGAATAACCTTTTCTCTATTGTATTTTCATTAAAAAAGTGTTATCATATTTTTTAATGAATGAAAAGGGGGTTATCTTCTTGGCTAAAGAAAAGAAAGTAAAAGAAGTAAACAATCATCCTAATAAAATTGGCTTTAAGGATATAGCGGGTTACACTATTGCTGAATCAGGTAATATGTTTAACCTTACATACATTACAAGCTATCTTAAAATTTTTATGACTGACGTTATTGGAATCGCTCCAAAGCTTGTTGGTTATATGTTTATTATCACTCGTCTTTGGGACGTAATCAACGACCCATTGTGGGGTGCGGTTGTTTCAAAGCGTAAAGCAGGCAAAGATGGTAAATATCGTCAGTATTTACGTCTTGTTGCAGTGCCACTTGGTATTTCAACAGTAATTTGCTTTATTCCATTTAATGACCCAAATTCAATTTTCTATAATCAGACCTTAGCAGAAAAGCCAATGCTTTTGTTTGTTCTTGCAATTGTTTTGTACTTGATTTATTGCACAATGTATACTGCTATGAACATTCCGTTCGGCTCTTTGGCATCTGTTATTACTGATGACCCTAAAGGCAGAACAATTCTTTCAACTGCCCGTTCGGTAGGTAGCGGTATCGGTGGTGCAGTAGTTCTTCTCATTGCTCCAATGATTATTTATGTGGGCACTGGCAGATTTGATGAGCAGACCGGTCAGGAGATTGAAGTTGCAGACGGTAGCAGAATGTTCATGTATGCACTTTTAATGGGTATTTTCTCAATCGTCACATACCTTGTCGGTCATAAAATGGTTAAAGAACGTGTACCTGCAGTTGAAGACGAAAATGTTGATTTGAAAGGTGTTTATAAGGGGCTTTTCAAATCAAGACCATTTGTATTACTTACTTTATCAGGTGTTCTTATCAGTGGTCAGCTTCAGTTCGGCTCATTCAACACTTATCTTTATAAGAACTATTTTACAAATACAGGTCTTAGTATTGTGGGTACAATCTGTAATTATCTTCCAATGGTAATACTGATTTTATTCACACCGAAGCTTGCAGCAAAGTACGGTAAAAAAGAGCTTTGCGGAAGAATGTCAATTGTTTCTGCAATAACATCTGTGTTCCTTTTTGTAACTGCAAACAACGAAAGCTTTATTCGCTGGATTAACCCAACACAAGGCATTTACCCTGCATGGCTTTATATGACTTGCCTTCTCCTTATCGGTTTCGGTTATACATTCGTTAGTCTTACTTGCTGGGCAGTTGTTATGGACGTTATTGACTATCAGGAATACAAGACTGGTATTCGTAACGAAAGTGCAGTTTATTCTGCATATACATTCGGTCGTCAGTTTGGTCAGGCGATTGCAGACGCAGGCGGACTTTTCCTTCTTCAATGGGCAAAGTATGATAGCTTAACCGCAGGTAACGGATTTATTACAGAAAACGATACAAGTAGAAAGATTATGTTTATCTGTACAATTATTCCTGCAATTGTTTACACAAGTGTATGGCTTATTTTCAGATTTGGTTACCCACTTACAAAAGAAAAAATGGAACCAATTTATGAAGCACTTCGTGAAAAACACGAAAAAGAAGGTCAAAAATCTGAAGCATAATAATTACATAAATAAAGGAGTAGCAAAATGCTACTCCTTTTTGTTTACGCCATTTCTTTTGCAAGTTGTTTAATTTGCTCACGGCTTTCATCATTAAGTGCCGAATGGATTGTAACTACTGTGTCCGAGAAAGTTAAATCCTTGCAATTTTCAAACATTTTTGTAATCTTATTTTTAACAACCGGTGCCCAGCTACCGTTTTCAACAATACCAATTTTGCGGTTTTTGTAACCTCTTTCTACAAGGTCGTGAATAAAGTTTCTCATAAATGGGAAAATATCACCGTTGTATGTGGTAGTTGCAAGAATGATTTTTCCGTAACGGAAAGCATCTTCAACAGCTTCTGCCATATCACAACGAGCAAGGTCGTTGATAACAACTTTAGGGCATCCGTTTGCTTTTAATTCGTCTGCAAGCATATCAACAGCTTTCTTTGTGTTTCCGTAAACTGATGTGTAGCAGATTAATGTGCCTTCACTTTCAACTTTGTAAGATGACCAAGTGTTATACAAATCAAGATAATAACCTAGGTTTTCTTTAAGTACAGGGCCATGAAGTGGGCAAATAATCTGAATGTCAAGATTTGCGGCTTTTTTAAGTACTGCTTGTACTTGCGCACCGTATTTGCCAACAATACCAAAGTAATAACGGCGTGCTTCACAAGCCCAGTCTTCTTCTACATCTAAAGCACCGAATTTACCGAAACCGTCTGCAGAGAAAAGAATTTTGTCGGTAGAGTCATAAGTCATCATAACTTCTGGCCAGTGTACCATAGGCGCCAAGCAGAATGAAAGATTATGTTTGCCAAGGGACAATGTGTCACCATCTTTTACAACAATTCTGCGGTCAGCGTAATCTGTACCGAAGAATTTGCCCATCATAACAAATGCACGGTCTGTAGCAACAATTGTTGCCTCAGGGTAAGCAAGTGCAAATTCGTGAATATTTGCGGAATGGTCTGGCTCCATGTGTTGAACAATTAAGTAATCAGGTGACTTGTCGCCTAAAATATTTTTGATGTTATCAAGCCATTCATCTTTGAAATTAGCATCAACTGAATCCATAATTGTAACTTTTTCATCCATTATAATGTATGAATTGTATGCCATTCCGTTAGGAACAATATATTGACCTTCAAACAAATCTATGTTGTGGTCATTTACGCCTATATATTTAACATCATTTGTAATCATAATAAACTCCTTTGCAATAAAATCTGCAAATTATTATACCATAATTATTAACTGAATAAAAGGGAAATATTTGTATATTTCTTTTTGCAAAAACCCTCTCGGGTTCAAGTCCCTATATTTTTACAAAAAAATATAGAGTCCACACAATGTGTGAACTCTATATTTGGTGCGAGAGACGGGACTTGAACCCGTACGGGATTACCACACGCCCCTCAAACGTGCGCGTCTGCCGATTCCGCCACTCTCGCATATCGGTCGTTCTCTCGAACGCAAGAGACATTATAACAAAGGAAATCGACACTGTCAAGCATTTTTTTGAAAAAATTTAATATTTTTATAAAGAGTCCTTTTTTCGTTGAAATCCTTGCTTAGTTGACGGCTTTTTTCGGTGTTTTGGCAATCCTTGTGCGATGGTTGGGAATGAATTTTCCGTTTCGGCGGTTGGTTGAATTTCATAAGTGCCGTATTTGTTTACCATTTCATAAGGGATTTCGGGGCTATCAGGTAAATATGTTGAAAATTCTTCAAGTTCTTCGTAGTGGGGAAAATTATCTTTTTCATTTTTCATATTATCACCATTTATATTTTATCTGATAAAAATATGAATATACAAAAAACCGACCTAATTTTAAGGTCGGTCAATTTTCATATTAACGTTAAAACCCATTTACCAAAAACATAAAAGGCGGGAATGAAAAGTGCAGGGAGAAGATTGCCAACTCGGATTTTCTTGCCGAAAGTAATATTTATACCAACACAGAAAATAAGTACCGAACCAATATATGAAAGATACCCAGTAAGTTCTTCGTTGATAAAGTTACCTGCGAAATGTGAAATCAAAGTGATTGAACCCTGATAAACAAGGATTGCAAGAGCCGAACACATTGTGCCTACACCATAAGTTGATGCCATAATTGCAACAATTACAAAGTCAAGAATTGCTTTTGCGGTAAGCATTGAATAGTCGCCTGTAAGTCCGTCTTGCATTGAACCAACAATCGCCATTGCGCCAACACAGATAATGAGTGATGTATTCACAAATCCGTCAACGAATTTATTATCGCTTTCTGCCCTGAAAAGTTTTTTGAGTTTTTCGCCCAGAGAATCCATTCGTTTTTCAATGTTAAGAAGTTCACCTATAAGTCCACCTATTACCATTGAAAAGATTAAAAGCATTGTGCCACCGGTTTCAATTTTGCCCTCGGCAGTTACTGTGAGCATGCCTTGAAGTGCGCCTGTAACGCCTATGAAGATTGTAGAAACACCACAAGCAGCCATTAAAGTTTTGTGGTAACGGTCAGTAATGCCTTTTCCGATTAAAAGTCCTAATCCGCTACCTAAAGCTACTAAAACTGTATTTATAATTGTGCCTAATCCAAACATTTTTGTCACATCCAAAAAAAGATTGAATGAATTATAACACTTGAACATAATTTTTGCAATATTTTACAAATTTATTTAAAATTTTTTCTATTGAATTCTATTTATAATGTGTTACAATACATATTATAATGGAGAAATTTGGTGTTTAATTAATCTGTTTTTCCATAAAGACCATAAAATGAAGGAGAATTAAAATGGTTGAATTTGTAAAAAACTTTATTGATTTGCTATTTGGCGATATGATGAGCAACTTTGATGTAAGAATGCTCGTTATGTGGGCTATTGGCGGTATTCTTATTTTCCTTGCTATTAAAAAGGAAATGGAACCAACACTTCTTTTGCCAATGGGCTTCGGCGCAATCCTTGTAAACTTGCCTATTTCAGGTGCAATTACACAGGTTATTAATGGCGAAGTTCAAGAAGGTGCATTATCTGTTCTTTTTGATGCAGGTATTGCAAACGAACTTTTCCCACTTATTCTTTTCATTGGTATCGGTGCTATGATTGACTTTGGCCCGCTTCTTTCAAACCCAAAACTTATGATTTTTGGTGCGGCGGCACAGTTCGGTATTTTCTTCACACTTTGCTTGGCATCAATGTTCTTCCCAATCAACGATGCGGCTTCAATTGCTATTATCGGTGCGGCAGATGGTCCTACATCAATCGTTGTTGCTAACAAGCTTAATTCTGAGTATCTCGGAGCTATTATGGTTGCTGCATATTCATATATGGCACTTGTTCCAATTATTCAACCACCTGTAATCAAACTTCTTACAACTAAAAAAGAGCGTATGATTCGTATGCCTTACACACAAACAGAAGTTAAGAAGATTACAAGAATTCTTTTCCCTATCGTTATTACAGTTGTTGCAGGTCTTGTTGCTCCTGCATCAGTTTCACTTGTTGGTTTCCTGATGTTCGGTAACCTTATTCGTGAGTGCGGTGTGCTTAACTCTCTTTCAGAGACTGCACAAAAAGTGCTCGCAAACCTTATTACAATTTTCCTTGGTATTACAATCGCAACAAAAATGCACTATGAATCATTCTTGGCACCGGACACACTTCTTATTCTCGGCCTTGGACTTTTTGCATTCATCTTCGACACAGCAGGTGGCGTTATGTTTGCAAAACTCCTTAACATCTTCTTGCCAAAAGGCAAAAAGATTAACCCAATGATTGGTGCAGCTGGTATTTCAGCATTCCCAATGTCAGGTCGTATTGTTCATAAAATGGGACTCGCAGAAGACCCACAGAACTTCCTTCTTATGCATTCAATCGGCGTAAATGTTTCAGGTCAGATTGCATCTGTTATTGCAGGTGGTCTTATCCTTAACTTCTTTATGTAATAGGAGGGTACAGATATGTTACAGAATTTATTTATTTCATTTATGGCAATCGCATTTAATCCAGGCGCTTTTATTGATAACCTTTATTATATGGGTGTTGGAATGCTCGCAATTATCTTTGTTATGGGCGTGCTTATTGGTATTACAACACTTCTTAACAAATTCTTCTCAAGAAAGAAGAACGATAAAGACGATAAATAAATACGAAAACCGCTGTTTTCAGCGGTTTTTCTTTTTTGCAACCAAAAGTTGCGGGGATGTAAACTAGAATGTATAGAAAAAATTTTTTCATCATATATTCTAAAAGTGTTGAAAAAAATAAAATCTTCTGTTAAAATTTAACTAGTATTCAATGGAGGTGTATTTATGAAAGATTTTATTGAATATATCGAGAAATCTTGTGAGAGTCTTCCCGATAATCATACAGCATACCTTTATAAAAAAGAGATTCTTGATGAAATGATTGACCGTGCTAACGAGGTTACTCATTCAGGTCTTAAAGATGAAAAAGTACTTGCCGATTTAATGGCAGACGAGTACCCAAATCTTGAAGGTAATTATTATGCTTGGGCAAAGGAATATAAAAAGAAACAACATGCTAAAATAATGCGTTTGGCTTCTGTTGTTGGTTGTGTTTTGACTTTCTTCATTTCACTTATTCTTTTCTTTGTTATTGGCGAAAATGCAACATTCACTTACTACGGCTATAATGATGATGTTCTTGGACTCCATACGGTTTCGGCTTATCGTAATGCTTGGCTTATTATTTTAGGTGCAATTTTTGGAATCATCATCTTCTGCTTAGGTTTTGGAATTAAACGTATTTGTAAAATGAGAAGAGTTTTCCACCCGATTGCAAGAGCAATGATTGTGCTTTGTGTAATGATTATTATGGTGTTTGCCTTCCTTTGCGCACTTATGCTTTCAACAAATCCTCTTGAAACAAAAATGTGGCCAATTGTTATTGCGGGTATTATTCTTGCCCTTGTTGCCGACATTTGTTTTGCTTTTGCAACAAAGCAAAAATTCCGTACAATTACTACAATGATTTATATGCCAATTATTTCTACAATGGTATTTGTAATTCTCAACGCGTATGGTCTTGTAGGGTCTTTTGGCGGACTTGTAATTATTTCGGGCTTAATTGTTGATGTGATTTACGCTTTGATATTGGTTGCAAGCAATGCGAAGTATTTTATATATAAGCAGGAGGATGATGAATGATGGAACGCAGATTAAATGCTGAACTTTGGGACAAAATGCACTATCTCTTCCGCGATTTTAATGACCGAATGGTTCATGTAGAACTCAATTATGATTTTGTACCCGATATTGAAGCCCTTAAAACAGTTATTATATGTGCGTTTGAAAAAGTTCCGGTTCTTCGTTCGAAATTTGTTGATACAAAACTTTCAACTCACTGGGAAGTTAAACCATATGTAATAGACGATATTCTTACAGTTGCTTATCCTGAGAATGTAGAAGAAGCAGTTGAGGAATTTCTTACTCAATATATTGCCCCTGATGCAGACAATCAGATGGAAATTGCACTTTTCATTAAAGATGGTAAAAGCACACTCTGTATTGTTGAAAATCATATGTGTATGGACGGTGGCGACCTTAAATATTTCTTGCAGGCATTCTGTGAGAATTATACAAAGTATGTGCAGGAGGGTGTAAGCCCTGTTGAGTTCAGAACTGGTTCACGTGCATATAACGATGTTTATTCTGGCTTTTCAAAAACTGAATCAGGTGTTGCACAGCGTCTTTTCAAGAATATCAACGCAAGAGATAATCATAAATTTCCACTTACACCGAATAACATTGTTGATAAATCATTTATCGCAAGAAGAAAATTCAGTGAAGACACACTCGCAAAGCTCAAACCAAAAGGTAAAGAACTTGGTGCAACAGTTAATGAGTTACTCCTTGCGGCATATTTCTATAGTGTTTATGAGTTGGCTGGCTTCCCTTCAAGCGACAAACTTATGATTTCAAGTGCCATTGACCTTCGTCGCCATATGGACAGTGTTGAAGATAAAGGTTTCACAAATCATACTTCTTGGATGCAATGTGCAATCCCAGAGCGTGGTCGCGATATTTTTGAAACTATCAAATACGTGGTACGTAGCTCAACACGTTTTAAGAAAGATAAGTTTATGGGACTTTACGGATTGCCACTTCTTAATTTCGGTTATAGTGTTATGCCACACGCGGCAAGTGAAGAAATTATTAAGATTGGTTACTCAAATCCATATATGGCAATGAGTAATATCGGTATTCTTAACGGCCAACAATTAGCACTCGACGGTCACGAGCCAACAGATGCATTTATGTCAGGTGCTGTTAAGTACAAACCATTCGTTCTTCTTACTGCAACAACATACAAGAATGTTATCACTCTTTCAATGTGTGTACGTGGTAATGACGAAGACAAAAAGATTGTTAACAAATTCTTCGACCTTATGGAAAAGAATGTTAAAACAATTATTGGTGAATAAAAATTTAAGGGACGCTATATGCGTCCTTTTTTCTGTCCTTTTTCACAAATTGAGTGAATATAATTCGGTAAAGTGGTGCATTGTCAAAGATTTGTCATAGGTGTATAATTATATAGTATATATCTGACGAAAGTCGGGAGGATTTGTAATGAAAGTTTATGAAATTAAAGAAATTCTTGATGCAGAAGTAATCTGTGGTGAAGATTTTTTAGACCGCGACGTTTTTACCGCTTGCGGTAGCGATATGATGAGCGATGTGCTCGCTTATGTAAAAGAACAAGCGGTACTCCTTTCGGGTCTTGTTAATCCACAAGTTGTAAGAACTGCTGAAATGATGGATATGCAGTGTATTGTGTTTGTTCGTGGTAAAAAGCCAGACCAAGGAATTATCGACTTGGCAAAAGAACGCGATATTGTGCTTATGAGTACAAAACAACCTATGTTTGCATCTTGCGGAATGCTCTATGAAAAAGGTCTTCGAGGAGGAGCCCCTGTATGAGCAGCTTGAAACTTCACTTTAACGTGCCGGGCGACGATTTTACACGAGCAGGCGAGGCGTCGGGAAGTGTCAAGAAAACATTGAAAGATTTGGGATTTAATCCTGAAGTGGTAAGAAAAACTGTAATTGCACTTTATGAGGCAGAAATTAACCTTGTAATTCACGCCGGTGGCGGAGAAATTGATGTTGAAATTTCTCCCCAGTGTATTGATATGGTACTTACCGATAAAGGACCAGGAATCCCCGATGTTGAGTTGGCAATGAAAGAGGGCTATTCAACTGCACCCGACAATGTGCGCTCATTAGGATTTGGCGCAGGTATGGGACTTCCTAATATTAAAAAATATACCGATGATATGAAAATTGATTCTGTTGTCGGTGAAGGTACAACGATGTATCTTAAAGTTTTTACAAATTGAGTGATAAAATATGAACGAAACTTATTTCCACTCCGTACGACTTGATGAAGAAAAGTGTAAGGGTTGTGTTTCTTGTCTTAAGCGTTGCCCTACAAATGCAATAAGAGTCCGTAACGGAAAGGCATACATAATTTCAGAGCGTTGTATTGACTGTGGCGAATGTATAAGAATTTGTCCGCATCACGCTAAATATGCTGAAAAATATTCATTGAATGAAATTTTAGAATATAAATACAGAATTGCAGTGCCCGCTCCGTCTTTATATGGTCAGTTCAATAATCTTGAAGATACTGACTATGTTTTGACAGGACTTAAAAGAATGGGCTTTGATGATGTTTTTGAAGTGTCAAAAGGTGCAGAGTTGGTTAGTGAGGCGACACGCCTTATTATGTCAATGAATAAACACAAGAAACCAATGATTTCTTCCGCTTGCCCTGCAGTTGTGCGATTAATCAGAGTGCGTTTTCCTAATCTTATTGAAAATGTACTTGATTTGAATGCACCTATGGAAGAGGCGGCTCGTCTTGCTCGAATCAAAGCGAAAGAAGAAACAGGACTTAAAGATGAAGAAATCGGTGTATTCTTTATTTCACCTTGTACTGCAAAAATTTCGTCAATCAAACAACCAATCTGCAACGGTAAATCAAATATTAACGGCGTGCTTGCTATTAAAGATATTTACCCTGTACTCTTACAGCAAATGGACAAAATTATCGAACTTGAACCATTGAAAGATTCGGGTATTATCGGTGTAAGTTGGGCGTCTTCAGGTGGCGAATCTGCAGCACTTCTTAAAGACAGATACTTGGCAGCAGATGGTATAGAAAATGTTATAAAAGTTCTTGAAGAGTTAGAAGACGAAAAGCTCAATGACCTTGATTTTGTTGAGCTTAATGCTTGCTCAGGCGGATGTGTTGGCGGACCGCTTACAGTTGAAAATCCTTTTGTAGCAAAAGCACGACTTCAACGACTTCGCAAATATATGCCTGTTTCTTGTAGCCATCTTGAATACGGCACAATTCCAAAAGAAATGTATTGGGAAAAACCATTGTCTGCATCTCCTTGGAAATTGGCAGATAATGTTTTCGAAGCAATGCAGAAAATGAACGAAATCAAAGAACTTGAACAAGAATTACCGGGACTCGATTGCGGAATGTGTGGCTCGCCGTCTTGCCGTTGTTTTGCAGAAGATGTAGTAATCGGTAAAGCAGACAGAAACGACTGCATTTTTGCATTGAAGGACAAAGAGGGTGCGGAAAACTTTATTCCAAAGCCATTTAGAACAGAGGAAAAATAATGACAGTTAAAACTTTAATTGAAAAATTAAATCTTAAAGTGATTGTTGAAGGCGATATGGACCGCGAAATCACAGGCGGTTACTGTGGCGACCTTTTAAGCTGGGTTATGGGCAGAGCACAAAGTGGCGATTGTTGGTTTACCGTAATGGGTAATATTAACGCCATTGGTGTTTGTGTGCTTGCAGATTGCAGTTGTATTGTCCTTTGCGAAAATGCAACTCTTGACGATAATGCAAAAGAGCGTGCAGAAATGCAAGGTGTAGCAATTCTTTCATCAGAAGAAAATTCTTATACTTTAGCAACAAAATTAGGTAATTTGTTATGAACTTAAAGTATGATTTTCATCTGCATTCGTGCTTGTCCCCTTGTGGCGATAACGATATGACACCATATAACCTTGTTAATATGGCAAAGTTAATGGGTTACGACATTATCGCCCTCACAGACCACAACTCCTGTCTTAATTGCCCTGCTGCTATAAAAGCGGGGGAGCAGGCGGGTATTATAGTTGTGCCCGGAATGGAGCTTTGCACATCAGAAGAAATTCATACAGTTTGCCTTTTCCCAACTCTTGAAAACGCGTTGGAGTTTTCAGAATATGTAAAAACAACAATGCCACCAATTAAAAATGATGAGAGCATTTTTGGCAATCAATATATAATGGATGAAACCGACCAAATACTTGGTAGTGAAAAAATCCTTTTAACAACTGCATCGGGAATAAGCATTGATGATGTTGTAGCAGAAGTATCACGATTTAACGGGGTTGTTTTTCCTGCACACCTTGATAGAGCATCATATTCTGTGCTTTCAGTTTTGGGCTTTATGTACCCCGAAATGAATTTTACCTGTGCCGAGTTTACACATAAAGCGTATATTCCACAGTATGAAGAAAAACACGACTTATTAAAGGGTATGAAATATCTTCGCAACTCCGACGCCCATTACCTTGAAAATATGGTAGAAGCAAGTGAAGAAATCGACTTGCCCGAATGCACCGCACAAGCAGTTGTGGATTATATATTGAATAAATAATGAATTCGCAAGAATTCAATTCATGGAGCGTAGCGAGAAATCATGGCGTAGCCAATTCATGCGTAGCAAATCATTGGTAGAATGAATTGCAAACAAGTTTGCATGAATTGATTTCATCATGAATTGTGATAAATCACATGATTTGCACCTATGGTGCATTTCGGAACTGCGTTGCTATTATAAATGTAGAGGCGATTCACGAATCGCCCGAGAGATATTATTAGACTTCAGGTGGTTATATGACAAAAATAAACATAGTATATGACGAAATATATAATGATGTAGACATAATTTCGGTGCCTGATGAAATAGCCAGTTCTATGAATGATTTGGCAAAACAGTTTTTGGATTGGACACCGCCGGAAAGTGATAGTGATTATTGGGTAACTATCAATGGGAAAAAATATTTGTCAATAGAAACCGAGGGTTTTGTAAAGTGGTTGAATAACCATTGTTGTCTACATTTAGATGAAAAGGTACACCTTGTAGTGCAACATACAAACTATTGTAAAGAGTATCAAACCATAGATTTTTAAGTGCAGAGACCCATTCCCCACAAAAACGAATAAATTACATAACAAAAGGGACACATCGTGTCCCTTAATTTTTTGCTATTTTATTTTCTCGCAAATTGATAATACATAATCATTTACTATTTCTGTATGGAATTCGTAACCTTGTAAATCGAAAATGTCAAAGCCCTTCATAATTTCATTTACGCCTTGTCCGTCAATTTTACTGTATGCCTCTTTTTGAGTCCATATTTCATAAAAGAGTTCAGGTGTAGGATTATTCTTGAATGTCTCTAACTCTTTACCACAAAAAACACGATTTGAAAGTTTTTCTAAATTTCTTTTGTCGTCAATTTTTTCAATGTCAATTCCAATGGGGTTTTCGCTTGTGCAAACTGCAACCATATCGCCACTGTGAGAAATACTTACAAAACAGTTGTCAGCCATTGGCTTGTTTCTGTCATACCAAAGATTTTCTACACCCATATTAAGAAGTTCAGTTGCCGCTGCAACACTTTCTTGCTTTTTACAATGCTCCCTAACATTCTGTGGTAAAAGATTTTTATCATATTCAGTTTTTTCTGTCAGATTAAAGAAATAAACCGATGTCATAAAATCACCGTGTTTATTTTATCACAAAGAAATTCAAATATCTACTCTTTTGCCTAAATAATCTGACGGCGAAACTGTAATTCCGTCTTTATAAAGTTCAAAATGCAAGTGAATACCATCTGCACTTTCAATAGGGATTTCCCCAAGAACACCTATTTTACTGTTTGCTTTTATTTCTTCGCCCGGATTTGCGGTGCCGTCTTTCTGCAATCCATAGTATTTCGCGGTAAATCCGTTGCCGTGGTTGATTGTAATAATTGTGCCCCAGATTTCGCTGTGTTCAAGCTCAATTACAACTCCGTCAGAAATTGCATTGACTTGGTCGCCTTTTGCACCGTTTATGTCAACTCCGTTATGTGTTCGCCAATCGTTTGTGGTTTTGTTTTTTACAATTTCGCCCTTTGAGTATTCTCTTGCCACTTTGTTACCAAGGGGAAACGAATAAAACACGCTTATAGGGGATTCTTCTGTAGTCGTAACAGGGTCAGTTCTGTCGTCACGGACATTTGTAACAGGTGTGTTTACCTGCAAATCTTCTGTTGTCTGTTCCGTTGTAGTTGTAGTGTCGCTTGTCTGCGGAGTTGTAGTGTTGTCTTTGTTTGTCATCCATAGTGAAAATAGGGTTACACCGCATAACGCCAATGCAGAAACCGAATAAATAGTTTTTTTGAATTTTTCCTGATTTTTGATTCTTTTCAAAATAAAAGCACCTCCGTCAATATTTTTGACAAAGGTGCTAAATTTATACAGAAAAAAAGGACAGTTGCGGAGCTGTCCTTTTTCCGACCGAAATACATCGGTCTGAGGGGTTGTTTGAGGATGGGGTATGTGCACCGCGGTTTCCCTTGGTGCATTTAAATAATAACTCTTAATTGTTAAGCCACAATGAATAGATGTTTAATATTTTGCAAAATAACTGTTAACAAAGTCTTAATTTTAAGAAAAATAAAAAATTTTTAAAAATTTATCGAACAAATGTTTACTTTTTGAAAATTATGTGTTAGAATATAGAAAATAAAACTGTGTTTTTATAAAAATCTAAAAAATGAGGAGAATTTTTATGCGCCCCATTAATGATACACAACAAAAAATTTATGAGTTCCTTTGTGAGCGTTCACAATGTGGTGTTCCGCCATCAGTTCGTGAAATCGGCTCTGCGGTGGGGCTTCGTTCAACATCTTCTGTTCAGGCAAATCTTGATGCACTTGAAGAAGCGGGCTATATTGAGCGTGACCCACTCTTAAAGCGTTCAATTAGAGTTTTAGGTCAAGCCGAAAATGTAACAAGTGTTCCACTTTTAGGTACAGTTACTGCAGGTATGCCAATTCTTGCGGTTGAACAAATTGAGGGCTATATTCCTTACAACGGCAGAATGTCTCGCGACAAATCGCTTTTTGCTCTTAAAGTTCGTGGTGAGAGTATGCTTTGGGCAGGTATTCTTGACGGCGATGTTGTAATCTGCGAAAAAACACCTTATGCTACAAATGGTGAAATTGTTGTTGCTATGATTGAAGACGAAGCAACAGTTAAGCGTTTCTATAAAGAAAACGGTCATTTCAGATTGCAACCTGAAAATGATGCATACGAGCCAATTATTACAAACGAGGTAATAATTCTTGGTAAAGTAGTTGCACTTTACAGATATTATTAAAAACAGTTGGGCGGAGTTGATACTTCGCCCTTTTTCATGTGTTTGTATAATTGACAAAAGGGCTAAAAATAGCTATACTATCTGTGATTATGGATTTTTTTAATTGATTTGGAGAAAATGTATGTTAATTAAGTTTTCTGCACCTTGTCTTTTAGGGCTTGAAGGTCTTGTGGCACAAGAATTAAAAGATATGGAAGCACAAAATGTTGAAGCAAAAAATGGTAGAGTAGATTTTGAGGGCGATATGAATATTCTTGCCCGTGCAAACCTCTGTTCAAGATATAGCGAAAGAATTTTAATTCGTATGGGCGAATTCAAAGCAATCACTTTTGAACAACTTTTTCAAGGAGTCAAAAAACTCCCTTGGGAAGAATGGATTGGTAAGTTTGACGAATTCCCAGTTAAAGGTTATTCCCTTAACTCTCAACTTCATTCAGTAAGTGATTGTCAGGCAATTATCAAAAAAGCAGTTGTTGAAAGATTGAAAGAAAAATACGGAATTTCTTGGTTTGAAGAAAGTGGTTCAAAGCATCAAATTCAGTTTTCAATTATGAAAGATGTTGTAACTGTGTTTATTGATACGTCAGGTGCGGGGCTTCACAAACGAGGTTACAGACCTGTTGCAAATGCGGCACCGATTAAAGAAACTTTAGCCGCCGCTATGGCAGAGCTTGCTCGCCTTCGCCATTATCACACACTTTATGACGTATGTTGTGGCTCAGGTACAATTCTTATTGAAGGTGCTATGAAAGCCCTTAATATTGCCCCTGGACTTCATCGTGCATTCATTTCAGAAAGATTTGAAAATATTCCGGCATCTGTTTGGCAACAAGAAAGAGGCAGAGCAACTGACCTTGTAATTCGTGATGCCGATTTTATGGCATACGGCTCAGATATTGATTTCCATGCACTTGAAATCGCACGTGAAAATGCTCGTCGTGCAGGCGTTGGTATGAAAATCGACTTATCTAAAAAGGATTTGAAAGATTTTATTCCGAAAAGTGAAAAGGGTACAGTAATCTGCAACCCACCTTATGGTGAGCGAATGATGGATATTAAATCTGCTGAAGAAATTTACAGAACAATGGGTAAAATCTTCAAGCCAGAGCGTGGATGGGCTTATTATGTGATTAGTCCTGACGAAGATTTTGAAAAATGCTTCGGTAGAAAGGCAGATAAACGCAGAAAGCTTTATAATGGTATGATTAAATGCCAGTTGTATATGTATTATAAATAATTTCTTTGGGTGTGAAATTATGAAGCATATTTTTGTTGTAAATCCTGTTTCAGGAAAAGGCACAATCGCAAAAGGGTATATTCCAACGATTGAGCATTACATAAAAGAAAATAATCTTGACGCAGAAATTTATGTGACAAAAGAATCTCGAGAGGGTATGCGCTTTGTTGAAGAAAAAGCAAAAACAGGTGAAGAAATTCGCTTCTATTCTTGCGGTGGTGACGGCACTCTTTATGAGGTCGTAAACGGTTGTTACAAATACCCTAACTGTCAAGTTGCGAATATTCCGCTTGGTTCGGGTAATGATTTCTGCCGACTTTTTGGTAAGAACACAAATCTTAGTGACCATGTGAATGGTGTACCTGTCAAACTTGACCTTATTGAAACTAATGGTGTGGTTGCAATTAATGAGTGTGCTATGGGGCTTGATTCTGAAATTTGTATAAGACAGGTGTCATATAAAAAACTTCCGGGTGTTAACGGTGAAGTTGCATATACTCTTGCGGCACTTGGTTGCCTTGCTAAAGGTAAAACTAAAAATGACTTTAGAATTATAATTGACGATGATGAGATTTTTGAAGATAAATATCTTTTCTGTTACATAGGTAACTCCCGTTGGTATGGTGGCGGCTACAAAGCAGCGCCTAATGCAATGCCAAATGATGGTTTTATTGATTGTGTAATGGTCCGTTGTGACAGAAGTGCATTAAAACTTTTACCGCTTATAAGCGTTTATAAAAACGGTGACCATTTAGACCTCGATATTACAACAGTACGCCGTTGTAAAAAAGTCAGAATTGAAAGCCGTAATCCAGCGGCAGTTAACATTGACGGCGAATGTGAATATGTTACAGAGCGTGAATTTAAACTTTTAGAAGGTGCAATCACATTTGTTGTACCTCGCAATTCGGATTTCTTGAATATGTAAAATCATCGTAGGGGACGGTGCTACATCGTCCCTTAAATCAATTAAAAGGGTAATATTTATGCATAACTTTTTTGTAAATGAAAATCAAAAACAGAATAATAGGTTTTTCATAAATGGTACTGATTTCAACCACATAAAAAATGTGCTTAGAATGAGTATTGGTGATACTTTTCTTGTAAGCGAAAATGGTGTTAGCAATCTTTGTGAAATCGAAAGTTTTGAAAGTGATACAGTAGTCGTTAAAATACTCCAAGAAAATTTTAATGATACAAGTTTGCCTATTAAAATATATCTGTTTCAAGGACTTCCCAAAGGGGACAAAATGGAACTGATTATTCAGAAATGTGTTGAATTAGGTGTTTGCGAAATTGTACCTGTGCAGATGAGTCGCTCTGTTGTGAAAATCGAAGAGAAGAAAAAGAAAAGCAAGCGTGAGCGTTGGCAAGCAATTTCAGAAAGTGCTGCAAAACAGAGTAAATGCAATAAAATTCCTGAAATCAGCGAAATCCTTACATACAAACAAGCATTAGAAAAAGCAAAAGACCTTGACGTGCTTTTAGTTCCTTATGAAAGCAAAAATGGAATGGAAGATACAAAAAATGCCCTTAATGAGATTAAAAGCGGTATGAGTGTGGGCATTTTAATTGGCCCTGAAGGTGGATTTGACGAAAAAGAAATAGAGAATGCCTTAGAAATGGGCGGAAAAGTAATATCTTTAGGCAAACGTATTCTTCGTACAGAAACTGCCGCAATTACAAGCGTATCAATGTGTATGCTTCATGCCGAAATGTATTTAGGTGACAAATAATGAAACAATTACCTGTTGAATTTGAAAACAGAATGAAAACACTTTTAGGTGACGAGTTTGAGGATTTTAAAAAATCTTTTGACGAGCCACCTGTTCGTGCATTTCGTGTGAATGCTGATAAGATTTCACTTGAAGATTTCGAGAAAATCAATCCGTTTGGTGGAGAGAAAATCCCTTATGTCCCTAATGGATTTTATTTTGATTATGATGGAATCGGTAATCACCCTTATCACCACGCGGGTATGATTTATGTGCAAGAACCCGCCGCAATGGTGCCTGTTGAAAGTATAGAAATACAAAAGAATTGGAAAATTCTTGATATGTGTGCTGCCCCTGGTGGAAAAAGTAGTCAGATTAAGAACAAGTTAGGCAAAGATGGTGTTCTTGTGTCAAACGAGATTGTACCATCACGCTGTAAAATTCTTACGGGTAATATAGAGCGAATGGGATTCAAGAATGTCGTTACAACTTGTATGCATCCGCAAAAACTTGTGAAAATGTTCCCCGAGAATTATTTTAATATGATTATGGTTGATGCCCCTTGCTCAGGTGAGGGGATGTTCCGCAAAGAAGAAATCGCAATAGATGAGTGGTCACCTGAAAATGTTAGAATGTGTGCCGAAAGACAAGCTGAAATTCTTGATTGTGCCGCACAACTCGTAAAGCTCGGTGGCTATATCGTGTATTCAACTTGCACTTTCTCATTAGAAGAAAATGAAATGACAATTGATTCGTTTTTAGAGCGTCATCCCGGATTTGAGCTTGTACCTGTACCTGAAAATGTCCGTGAAAATACTACTGACGGAATACAATTTGATGGTTGCAAGTGTGAAAATATGCACTATACAAGAAGATGCTACCCTCATAAGACAAAAGGCGAGGGACAGTTTGTAGCAGTACTCCGTTATGCAGATTCTTCAACCGATTCAGAGCATTTCTTCGTGCCAATCGGCAAAGAAAACTTGATAAAACGCTTATAGATTTTCTTGACGATACACTTACAACATATGATAAAGAAAATGTGCAGATTTATAATGGTAACCCTGTGTATTTTACACCTACATTCCCTGTGCCAAGGGGAGTGGCTTTTGCTTATGGTGTAACAATCGGCGAAATTCGTAAGAATTATGTGGTGCCACATCATCAATTTTTTATGGCATTGGGTAAGGATTTTAAGAGAAAAATTGAACTCACAGCCAATAGTAACGAGATTAAAAAATATCTTCACGGCGAAGAATTTAACACAGATTGTCCTAATGGTTGGGCAGTAGTGTTAGTTGACGGTTGCACTGTGGGTGGCGTAAAAGTTTCAAATGGTAGAGCGAAAAATCATTACCCTAAAGGTCTTCGAACAAAATAAAAACAAAAAATCCGTTCTCTTATGAGAACGGATTTCTGTGTTTTTGGAGCTGCTAACCGGATTTGAACCGGTGACCTCGTCCTTACCAAGGACGTGCTCTACCACCTGAGCCATAGCAGCATTTGAAATGCAAGAGTTATTATACAGTTGTTAAAATGGTTTGTCAAGGAAGAATTATATAATAAAAACCCCATTGCAACAAATCATTGCTCGACTTTTTTTAGCATTTGTGCAATAATGTAGTTGAAAAGGAGGCGAGATGTATGCCTAAAATTTCAAAAAACATTAAAAAACTTCGTGCAGAACGAAACTTAACCCAAGATGCTCTTGCGGAAAAAGTTCACGTTACACGGCAGGCAATATCTAGTTGGGAGAATGATAAAACCAAACCTGATATTGAAGCCCTCGAAAAACTTGCAGAAGTTTTCGGGGTAGATATTGAAGAACTCATTTATGGCGAGAAAAAAGAAGTAATAATTTCTCAGGAAAAAACAACCGAGAAAAATCGTATAAAAATAATTCTGGCAATTGTTGGCTCACTTCTTGTTGCCTTTGGTTTAGCACTTGTGTTTTTCGGCTTCTGGCAGAATTTGTCTGTTTCCATGCAAACAGTATTTTCTGTTGTGCCCGTAATCGCAGGTCAGGCATTTGCAGTTTATGTATTCTTAAAAAAGAAAAGCAATGTGCTGTGGCGTGAGTGTGCATCACTTGTTTGGGGTGTTGGCATAGTTTCAACAATCGCCCTTATTGACTATATATACAATATAAGCTGGGTTTATACAGATTATCTTTTTGTTGATTCACTTCTTATAATTCCAGTAATGTTCATTATGGGTGTCATAGCGCCACTTGGTTTTTATTATTATATGACAATTCACATTGCAATAACTGCCAATGTATATATGTCTAACATAGTTGCTTCATTTCTTTTGTTTGCGGTGGGTATTGCATTCACTTTCTTTATTTCACGAAACAAAGAAAATCCGCAAGGCAAATTAGCACAATGGATTACAGTTATCGCATCAATACCATTGTTTGTGGTCTATCTGTATGCGGGATTTGAAGTAGGAATATTCTCACCGGACTTATCAGTATTATTTGCTTTCTTGCTTTCATATTTCTTGTGTATGTTTATTTTTGCTCTCGAAAAAGACTCTTTCAAATTACCGTATAAACCAATATCTGTTATTGGATTATGTATTTCAATGCTTTATTTGTCAGTCAGTGGATTTTATGATAGCACAGGGATTGAAAATAACATTATACCATTTGTTATTTCGGTAGTAGCTTGTATCATTCCACCTGTTGTGGCATGGTTTATCAAAAGAGATGCTTTTGAAGATGATAAAGTCAGAATTGGTACAACTGCATTACCTTTTGCAATGATTATATGGAGTTGTATTTATTCAATAATAGAAGAATTTTTTATGTGGCGGGAGTTGGAAAACGGAATAGTTGATTTTGTACCGGAAGTACATCATATAACATATTTAATAGGTTCGGTATTGACTATTGGATTCGGCGCACTGCTTGTTTACCAAGGTGTAAAAGAACTGCAACTTCTCACATTAAACTTCGGTGTCATTACAATATTTATACAAATTTTAAGTATTTATGGTAGTCTTGGAGATATCAATATTTTCGTTCTTGGTCTTCTTCTTGTTGCTTTTGGCGTAGGGCTTATTATTCTAAATAGTAAAATGGTGTCTCTTAAAAAGTCACTGAAAGAAGAAACTTCAGGAGGTGATGACAATGCGTAAGAATTTAACAACAATTATTCTTGTTTTAGCAATAATTCTTCAGTTGTCAGTACCTGTTGGTATGATTGCATATAGCAAAAATATCGAAGGTGCCTTGCCTAAATATGGTAAAGAATTTAAGGTTGAAGTTAATGTTCTTGATATTTATGAGGGCTCAATAGATTATGGTTTTTACAGTTATTATAATTGGTATGATTTAGGTTATTATGCTACTGTTAAAGCAGACGATAACGGATATGCCAATTTGTTTTCAGATGTTGATAAATCAAAACCTGAAACCGACGATTATATTCGCGTGACAATGGACAATAAAGCAAAGTTAGCTGATTTCAACATTGATTCTGATATTACCGCTTGGAGAATAGAAGAAGAATCTGCATATATTGTTATAAAAGTATATAAAGGTGAATTTGAGGTTGTGGAATTGTATATAGACGGCATTCCTGCACAAGAATGGTTTGATACCGCCGTTGAGGAACAAGACGAACGCGGACTTAGGACATTAAAAAGAAAAAGTTAGAAAAAACGGCGGGGAGATTCTCTCCGCCGTTGCTATTTTTATAAATATGTGTTAAAATATTTTCATTAACTGAAAGGGCTTCGGTAATGAAAGATTTTTTTAAGAAATATCGCGAATTGATTGTTTATATAATAGTTGGTGGACTTACAACTGTTGCTAACTATATAATTCACTTTGGGTTGCGTTTTTTAGGTGCAAATTATTATGTTGCATTAAGTGCCGCTTGGTTTGGTGCCGTGATTTTCGCTTATATTGCAAATCGTGTTTTTGTTTTTGAAAGCAAGGCAAAAGGCAAGGCACAAATTAAAGAGTTTGCACTTTTCTTTAGTGCAAGATTATTCTCATATGGACTTGAAATGCTTATTTCATTCATATTTATTGATTTAGCCCATGCAGATAGATTTGTATGGCAACCTGATTTTATTGATGCAGTAGTCCCTGTTGGCGAGTTAATTGTAAAAACATCTGCACAAGTGGTAATCGTTCTTTCAAATTATATATTCAGTAAACTTGTAATCTTCAAAAAAGATGCATAATATTCAAATATTCATCGTACAATGTATAAAAATACATAAAAACGGTGAATATTTTCGCTTTTTATGAATAAATGCTTGACTTTTTTGAATATAGTTGTATAATTGTCCCATAAAATTCAACTTACATAAAGGAGAAAACAAAAATGAAAAAAACAGTAAAAATTCTCTCAGTTGTTCTCGCTCTTGTACTTATCGTTGGTTGCTTCGCAGCTTGCGGTGGTAATGAAACTCCAAAAGCAAAAGTAAAGGTTATTGATATTGCCCTTACAGAAGAACTTTACGCTTTCGGTGTTGATAAAAATCAGCCAGAACTTCTCACAAAAGTAAACACATTTATTGCAGAAATCAAAGGTAACGGTAAATTCGATGCTATCTGTGAAGCATACTTCGGTGATGGCGAAAAGAAAGGCGTTACATCAGTGGAAGAAGACCCAACAAGACCAGATGAACAACTTGTTGTTGCTACAAACGCAGCATTTGAACCATTTGAATACAAAGTAGGCGACAAGTATTACGGTATTGATATGGAAATCGCAGCACTTCTTGCTGAATATCTTGGTCAAGAACTTGTTATTAAAGATATGGAATTTGACGCAGTTTGTATGACAGTTGGTCAGCACAAGTGCGATATCGCAATGGCAGGTCTCACAATTAACGAAGAAAGAAAAGAATATGTTGAATTCTCAACATCATACTACACAGCTAACCAGAAACTCGTTGTTAAAGCAGATGACACAACATTTGACGCTTGCAAGACATTAGAAGATGTTGAAACAATCCTTAATGGTTATGACAACACTAAAAAAGCAGGTTTCCAGAATGGTACAACAGGAAACTGGTACGTTGTAGGTGATGAAGATTGGGGCTTTGCAGGTCTTAAAGTTGAAGGTAAGGGCTATTCAAACGGCTCACTTGCAGTTCAGGACCTTATTAACAACAATATTGATTTCGTTGTTATTGACGCTGACCCAGCAGCATTCATTACAAAAGCAATTAACGAAGTAGCATAATTTAACACATTAATAATTTTTGCCATAACCCTGCCTCTCGGTGGGGCTATGGCGTTTTTTAAGGAATTTGATTTATGAATGGTTTTGATAGAAAAATTGACAGATTTATAGAATTCTTCATTGAATATGAGGGTTATAAAACTGTTGTTGAGGGTTTACAAAATACTCTCAAAATAGCAATTTGCGGTCTTTTAATCGGTATTGTTATCGGTACTTTGATTGCTATTGTAAGAGTTTTACCTAAATATAAACTTTTACCAAGAGTACTTAACGGAATTTGTAGCTTTTATGTTGCCTTTTTCAGAGGTACACCAATGGTTGTGCAACTTCTTTTATCATATTATGTTGCACTCCCGCTTATGGGACTCAATATTCCGTCGGTAACGGTTGCTTTGTTTGTTTTCGGTCTTAATTCTGGTGCGTACATATCTGAAATTATGCGTGGTGGTATTCAGTCAGTTGACCCAGGACAAATGGAAGGTGGTCGCGCTATCGGTTTAAGCTTCGGTACAACAATGCTTAAAATCGTAATTCCACAGGCAATCAAGAATATCTTGCCTACACTTGGTAATGAGTTTATTACACTTATCAAAGAAACATCTGTTGTAAGTTTCGTTGGTGCTCTTGACTTGTATGTTGCATTCAACCGTATCGGTTCAAACAGCTACGAATTTATGGTGCCATATCTCGTAATGGCTCTTATTTACATTGTACTTGTTCTTATTATAAGTGGTCTTGTTAAATTGATGGAAAGGAGTCTGAGTAAAAGTGATAGAGGTCGTTAACCTTAACAAATCATTTGGAGAAATAGATGTCCTTCACGATATCAATATTAAAATCAACAAAGGCGAAAAAGTTGTAGTAGTAGGTCCGTCAGGTAGCGGTAAATCAACTTTCCTTCGTTGCCTTAACTGTATGGAAGACCCAACATCAGGTAGTATTATTTTCAACGGTGTTGATATTGCTGATATGAAGGTTGATATTAACATTCATCGTCAGAAAATGGGAATGGTTTTCCAGCACTTTAACCTTTTCAATAACAAAACAGTTATTGAAAACATTATGCTCGCTCCTGTTTATGTTGAGAAAAAGCGTATGAAAAAACTTCGTCGCAAAAATCCAAATAACGAAGTTGTTAAGAGTGTGAAAGAGATTAAAGCAGATGCAAAAGCACAGGCAATTGAATTGCTTAAAAGAATTGGTCTTGAAGATAAAGCAGACGCTTACCCATCACAACTTTCAGGTGGACAAAAACAGCGTGTTGCAATTGTCCGTGCACTTGCTATGAATCCTGATGTTATTCTTTTCGACGAGCCAACATCTGCGCTTGACCCTGAAATGGTTGGCGAAGTTCTTGAACTTATGAAAGAACTTGCAGATAGTGGTATGACAATGGTTGTTGTTACTCACGAAATGGGATTTGCACGTGAAGTTGGTACTCGCGTTATCTTTATGGACGAAGGTAGAATTATTGAAGAAAATAATCCTAAAGATTTCTTCGAAAATCCAAAAAATGGACGTCTTCAGGAATTTTTATCAAAAGTTCTTTAATGCATAAATTTACAATCACCTTGGTAAAATATTACCGAGGTGATTTTTTATGAGCAATATGAGTTTTGATGTAAGAACTTATTTTAATACTTTGCCTGCGTCTGTTAGAACTGCAATAATTGAGTCGGGTGCAAAGTTTGACACAGTTGAGCAACTTAAAACCCTTGCAGAAAGTTATATGAACAAGTAAAAATATATGGCGGGGGTTTGCTCCCGCCGTTATATCTTTTTATCATTGACAAACCAACAAAAAAATAGTTTAATATATAGGAACAAAAATTATAGCAAAGGTGATACATAATGGAAAACACCGTAGAAAAGAAAAAGATAGTTTTAAGCGCGATTCAGCCAACAGGTACTCCTACACTCGGCAACTACCTTGGTGCGCTTAAAAACTGGAAAAATATGAAAGATGACTACAACTGTCTTTATGCAGTTGCGGATTTGCATTCTCTTACAGTTCGTCCTGAGCCCGCAACACTTCGCAAGAACACAATGGAACTTTATGCAATTTTGTTAGCTCTTGGTCTTGACCCGGAAGAAAGCATCGTATTTATTCAAAGCCATGTGCCACAACATGCTCAACTTGCATGGCTTTTGAATTGTTGCACACAGTTTGGCGAGGCAGCAAGAATGACACAGTTCAAAGATAAAAGTGAAAAACACCCTGAAAATGTAAATGTAGGTCTTTTTACATACCCAATTCTTATGGCTGCTGATATTCTTCTTTATCAGGCAGACTATGTGCCAATTGGTGCGGACCAGAAACAGCATCTTGAAATTGCTCGTGATATTGCAGAGCGTTTCAATACAGTTTATGGCAACACATTTACATTACCAGAGCCATTTATCGGTAAAGTTGGCGCAAGAGTTATGTCGTTACAAGACCCAACATCAAAAATGAGTAAGTCTGACTTGAACCCAAAGGGTTATATCTCAATGCTTGATGATGACAATGTAATTGTAAAGAAAATCAAGAGCGCAGTTACAGATAGTGAAGCAAAAGTAAGATACGCTGACGGCAAAGATGGTATCAACAACCTTATGGGTATTTACTCTTGTTGCACAGGTCTTTCTTATGAACAGATTGAAAAGGATTTTGACGGCAAGGGCTATGGCGATTTCAAATCTGCAGTAGCGGAAGCGGTTGTTGAAGAACTTCGCCCATTCAAAACAGAATTCAATCGTCTTATCAACGATAAAGCATATCTTAATGAGTGTGCAAAAAATGGCGCTGAAAAGGCAAGCCGCTTTGCACAAAGAACATTAAATAAAGCGATGAAGAAATCTGGCTTGTATCAATTATAATAATCAATGTAAGGGCGATTTGCGAATCGCCCTTTTTCTTTTAGTTATATAAAATTTCTATAAAAATATTGACATTAGCGCTTTAATGTGCTAAAATATTCCACAATTAGCAAACAGAGGTAATATTTATGAAAACTCTTAATTTCGCAGCTGAATATTTTTACTTTAGCTTTTACTTTACAAAGTCAAGGGCTTGTTTCGCTGCGGAAAAATAAGGATTGCTGAAATTATAGTAATTTTTATCTCACGGTGAAACAGTACACCGTGAGATTTTTTTGTTAAAGGAGTAAGAAAAAATGGTTGTTATTCTTAAAAATCAGGTTGACCCTAAAAAAGTCGAAAATTTAACTAATTGGTTGCACGAGCAAAAGCTCGTTATTAATGAGGTTGTGGGTGAATACCAAACAATTCTTGGTCTTATCGGTGACACAAGCCGAGTTGATATTGATTTAATTCAAAGTCTTGACATTGTTGAAGATGTAAGACGAATTTCAGAGCCATACAAATGTGCAAATAGAAAATTCCACCCGGATGATACAGTTATTGATGTTGAAGGTTATAAAATCGGTGGTGGCAATTTCCAATTTTTTGCAGGTCCTTGCTCAATCGAATCAAGAGAACAGATTTTAAGTATTGCAAAAGATGTTAAAGCAGCAGGTGCAAACTTCCTTCGTGGTGGTGCATTCAAGCCCCGTACTTCTCCATACGCTTTCCAAGGTATGCGTGGCGAAGGTCTTGAATTAATGCTTGAAGCAAAAAAAGAAACAGGAATGCCAATCGTAACCGAAATTATGGATGCATCTCATATTCCGCTTTTCGAGAATGTTGATATTATTCAAGTTGGCGCTCGTAATATGCAGAACTTTGAACTTTTGAAAGAGCTTGGTCATCTTGATAAACCAATTTTCTTAAAGCGTGGCCTTTCAAGCACATTCCAAGAATTGCTTATGAGTGCAGAGTATATTATGGCAGGCGGTAATGAAAAAGTTATTCTTTGTGAGCGTGGTATTCGTACATTTGAAACTGCTACTCGAAACACTCTTGATTTGTCAGCAGTTCCAATGCTTAAAGAAAAATCACACTTACCTGTTGTTATTGACCCATCACACGCGTCAGGTATTGCAAGATTTGTAAAACCAATGTCGTTGGCAGCGGCCGCTTGTGGTGCAGATGGTCTTATGATTGAAGTACATAACGACCCTGCAAAAGCACTTTGCGATGGTCCACAGGCACTTACACCTCCACAATTCACAGATGTTGTGAATTCAGTAAATAAAGTATTGGAAGCAGTGAAATAAAATGAAAATCGGAATTATTGGTTTAGGTCTTATGGGTGGCTCACTTGCTAAGGCAATTAGTTTTGGCACAGAGCATACTGTGTGGGGAACAAATAGGAGCCCCGAAGCAGTACAAAAAGCACTTTTTGTAGGTGCAATCGAAAAAGAACTTACAAAAGAGGATTTAAAAGAGTGCGATTTGGTTATTGTTTCTCTTTACCCTGAAGCTACTATTGATTATATTAAAGAAAATGCAAACAATTTCAAAAAAGGTGCAATCGTTATGGACATAAGTGGTGTAAAACGCTATGTCTGTGATGCCCTTTATGAAACTGCAAAAGAGAATGATTTTGTGTTTATTGGTGCGCATCCAATGGCGGGTTTGCACTTGTCCGGATTTGAACACTCAACGGCTAAAATCTTCAACAATTCATCAATGATTCTTACTCCTTATGAAGATACACCGTGGGGTTATATTAATACCATTAAAGAATTATTCCTTAAAATTGGATTTACAAATATTCAGATGTCAACTCCTGACAAACACGATAAGATAATCGCTTTCACATCTCAGCTTGCTCACATAGTGTCAAACGCTTATGTGAAAAGTCCCAATGCTCTTATTCATAAGGGTTTTTCGGCAGGCAGTTACAAAGATTTGACAAGAGTTGCATATCTTAATGAAAATATGTGGTCAGAATTATTTTTAGAAAACCGTGATAATCTTATAAATGAAATTGACTCCATAGTGAATAATTTGGTACAATATAAAGAGGCAATGGAAAACAATGACCGCGAAAGATTAGAAGAACTTCTTCGCGATGGAAAACTATTAAAAGAACAGATTGATGGGTGACAAACATGGAAACAGTTAAAGTATCCGCATCAAAAGAATACATTGTGCATATCGGTACGGGGTTTCTTGATACAATAGGCGAGAAAATTAGTGAAATCAAAAAAGCTTGCCGAGTAGTACTTGTGTCTGATGACACAGTTTATGCACTCTATGGTGAAAGGGTAAAAAACAGTTTGACTGGGGCAGGTTATTCAGTTTGTGAATTTGTATTCTCACACGGTGAGAACGCGAAATCACTTGAAAATTTCGGTAAAATGCAAGAATTCTGTGCAGAAAATAGTATTACAAGAACAGACCTTTTTGTAGCTCTTGGTGGTGGCGTAACAGGTGACCTTACTGGATTTGTGGCAAGCACCTATCTTCGTGGTGTGGATTTTGTGCAGATTCCTACAACTGTGCTTTCAATGGTTGACTCGTCTGTTGGCGGTAAAACTGCAATCAACTTAAATGCCGGCAAAAATCTTTGTGGTGCATTTTATCAGCCAATCGCAGTTTATGCAGATTGCGAAACGCTTAATACTTTGCCACCCGAAACTTTTAATGAGGGTTGTGCCGAAATTGTTAAATACGGTATGATTTTAGATGGTGAATTCCTTACATATTTAAGCAATAACAGTATAAAAGAAAATATAGAATATGTAATCAAGCGTTGTGTTGAGATTAAGCGAGATGTTGTTGACCACGACGAATTTGAAAAAGGCGAAAGAAAGCTTCTCAATTTTGGTCATACAATTGGCCACGCTATTGAAAAATGCAGTAATCTTACAATTTCCCACGGTAACGCGGTTGCAATTGGTATGGTTATTGCAACAAAAGGTGCTTATGAAATCGGTATGTCCGACAAAGATTACAGTGATGTACTTTTACCTATTCTTAAAGCAAATAACTTGCCAACAAGTTGCGATTTTACCCCAGAAGAATTATATAAGGTTTCACTTTCGGATAAAAAGAGAACGCTTGACACTATAGCACTTATAGTCCCTGAAAAATATGGACTTTGCAAAATTATGAAACTTCCTGTTGAGGATTTATTGAATTTTATTGAAAAAGGCATGAATTAAATGGAAATGAGATGTACTCCGTCTAAACTTTCTGGACGAATAAATGCAATTTCATCAAAATCAGATGCACACCGACTGCTTATCTGTGCTGCCCTCTCTGACAAACCTACAAAAATCAACTGTAACTGTTTGTCAAAAGATATTGTGGCAACTGCAGAGTGTCTTAAAAGTATGGGTGCAGATATTACTGTGGGTAACGGTGCAATTACTGTTGCCCCACAACCATTTAATAAAAAGGCAACACTTAATTGTATTGAAAGCGGCTCAACCTTAAGATTTTTATTGCCTGTAGTATCTTCGTTAGGCATTGATGCTACATTCAAAGGGCAAGGTAGATTACCCGAAAGACCAATTTCTCCGTTAAAAGAAGAAATGGAGAAAAAAGGTGTAACATTCCATACGGGCAGTGATTTTCCACTTCATCTTACAGGGAATTTACAGGCAGGGGAGTATGAAATTGCGGGGAATATAAGCTCACAGTTTATTACAGGACTTCTTTTTGCACTTCCAATTCTTAATGGTGATAGTAAAATAAAACTTATTCCGCCTGTTGAGTCACGCTCGTATCTTAATATTACAATTTCTGCACTTAAAAAGTTTGGTATTGAAATTGTAGAAGAAGAAAACCTTTACATAATTAAAGGTAATCAGAAATATATTTCTCCAACAGAAATCACCGTTGATGGTGACTGGTCAAATGGTGCATTTTTTCTTTGTGCAGGCGCACTTTCAAAAGATGGCATTACAGTAACAGGACTTGATATAAATTCACCACAAGGTGACAAGAAAATTCTTGAAATTCTTCGCCGAATGGGTGCAGATGTAACAATTGATGGTACAGAAATTACAGTTAAGAAAAATCGCCTTTTCGGCACAATAGTCGACGCGGGCGATATTCCCGATTTAGTGCCTATAATTTCAGTGCTCGCGGCTTGTTGCGAAAAAGGTGCAACTCATATTATAAATGCAGGTCGACTTCGCATAAAAGAAAGTGACCGAATTCAATCAGTTTTTCAAATGCTTGATACAGTCGGTGCGGCGGTAAGTGAAACTGATGATGGACTTGTTATCTGGAGTGATAACGAGTTAATAGGCAGAGTAGTTGAGGGTTATAACGACCACCGAATTGTAATGTCAGCGGCAATTTTAAGTAGTGAATGTTCATTACCTGTTGATATTACAGATTATAAAGCGGTTGAAAAATCATACCCACATTTCTTTAACGATTTTAACAGTTTAGGAGGGAATGCAAATGTCATCAATGACGGGAAATAAAATTAAAATATCAGTTTTCGGTCAATCACATTCTAATGGTATAGGAGTTGTGATTGATGGACTTCCTGCAGGCAAAAAAATAGATATGGAAAAAGTTAAGGCGTTTATGACTCGTCGTGCACCAGGTCAAAATTCCCTTTCCACACAAAGAAAAGAAGCCGATACACCTGAGATTATTTCAGGACTAGTAAACAATGTAACTTGTGGCGCACCCCTTTGTGCAGTAATAAAAAATACAAATCAGCATTCAGCGGACTATAATAATATTATGGACACACCTCGACCATCTCACGCGGATTTCAGCGGTAATATTCGCTACAACGGATTTAATGATGTGTCAGGCGGCGGTCATTTCTCAGGTCGTCTTACTGCACCACTTTGTTTTGCAGGTGCAGTATGTATGCAGATTTTAGAAGAAATGGGCATAGAAATTCAAGCACATATTCAAAAGGTTAAAAATGTGCAAGACGCTAAAATTGATTTCGTTAATATAGGTAAATGGAATACTGCAGAAAAAGACTTTCCTGTAATTGACGATGAAAAAGGCAAACTTATGGTTGCAGAAATCGAAAAAGCAAGGGAAATGGGCGACTCTGTTGGCGGTGTAATTGAATGTGCGGTTACAGGTATTAAAGCGGGGGTTGGCGACCCTATGTTTGACGGCATTGAAAATATGCTTGCTAAAAATATTTTTGGGATTCCTGCAATCAAGGGTATTGAGTTTGGCAACGGTTTTTTGGCTACTGACCTTTACGGTAGTGAAAACAATGATGATTTTTGCATAGTTAATGGCGAAATCAAAACCGCAACTAACAATGCAGGTGGAATTAATGGCGGAATTACAAACGGCATGCCAATCGTTTTCCGCACCGCAATTAAGCCAACTCCATCAATTTATAAAGAGCAGAATAGCGTAAGTATTGCAAACAAAACTGAACAAAAATTGCAGATTCAAGGCAGACACGACCCTTGCATCGTTCAACGCGCAGTACCAGTAGTTGAGGCAGTAACTGCGTTTACGATATTAGACATAATTTTATAAGGTGATATTATGGAAGACCTTTCAATAATCCGTGAAAAAATAAATAACATAGACAATCAGATAATAGACCTTTGGAAAGAGCGTATGGAAACAGCTTTGTCAGTTGCACAGTATAAGAAAGAAAACAATCTTCCAGTACTTGATGCAAAGCGCGAACGCGAACTTCTTGACCGTATCAGTAATATGGCGGGTGAAGATTTAGAGGTTTACTCTCGCGTGCTATACGATACAATTATGAGTGTTTCTCGTTCATATCAACACCGCTATCTTAATACAGATAGTGAACTGACTGAAAAGATTAAGTATGCAGTTGAAAATACACAGAAATTGTTCCCACAAAAAGCAATGGTTGCGTGCCAAGGCGTTGAAGGCGCGTACTCAGGGCTTGCTTGTGAAAAACTTTTTAAATACCCAACTGTATCATATTTCAAAACTTGGTACGATGTTGTAAATGCAGTTGAAAAAGGACTTTGTAAATACGGCGTATTGCCGATTGAAAATAGTACCGCAGGTAGTGTTAACGGCGTTTATGATTTAATGGCAGAGCATAATTTCTATGTAGTTAAGAGCTTTCGTCTTAAAATCAACCATTGCCTTTTGGGTAACAAAGGTGCAACTCTTGACGGCATTAAAGAAATTTATTCTCACGAACAAGCAATTAATCAATGCAGTGAGTTTTTGCGCAAACATAGTAATATTAAAGTTACTGTTTGCGAAAATACTGCAGTTGCGGCAAAAATGGTTATGGAAAGTGGTCGCACAGATGTTGCGGCTATCTCATCCGAAAATTGTCGTGATTTATATGGAATGACACTTATTTCTGACAGCGTGCAAAATAAAGATAACAACTATACTCGTTTTATCTGCATTTCAAAGGATTTAGAAATTTATCCCGGTGCCGACAAAACAAGTTTTGTGCTTACTTTGCCACATCACCCTGGTTCGCTTTATCATACTCTTGCAAGATTTTATGCATTGGGAATTAATGTTCAAAAAATTGAAAGCAGACCTATACAGAATAAAGACTTTGGATTTATGTTTTATTTTGATATGTCGGTTTCGGTTTATGACAATGCATTCTATGAAATTCTTGAACAGTTAAAAGATGAGTGCGAATATTTTCACTATTTAGGTAGCTATTCGGAGGTAATGTAATAATGTACGGACTTTTAGGCGAGCATTTACCTCACAGTTTCTCCCCACAAATCCATAGTGCATTAGGCAACAAGGATTACAGTCTTTTTGAAGTTGCACCTGAAAATCTTGACGCATTTATGAAAGAACACAATTTCAAAGGCATAAATGTGACAATACCATATAAAAAAGCGGTTATTCCTTATCTTGATGAGATTTCTCCTGAAGCAGAAAAAATAGGCGCGGTCAATACTATAAAAATAAAAGACGGTAAACTTTGCGGATATAATACTGACTATTTCGGTTTTAAGTATATGGTTGAAAAGTCAGGAATCAGCATTAAAGGTAAAAAAGCACTTGTGTTGGGTAGTGGTGGCGCATCTGCAACAGTCCAAGCAGTACTTCGCGATATGGAAGCAAGTGAAATTATAGTTGTGTCGAGAAATGGTATCGACAACTATGTTAATATGTATATAAAACATACAGATGCAGAGATTATTGTAAATACTACTCCTGTGGGAATGTATCCTGATAATCTTAATACACTTGTTGACCTTGACCGATTCGGGAAGCTTTCAGGCGTGCTTGATGTAGTGTACAATCCGCTTAAAACAAGATTGATTTTAGATGCCGAGCAGAGAGAAATTCCATCTTCAGCGGGTCTTTCAATGCTTGTTGCCCAAGCTAAAAAGGCACACGAGATTTTCTTTGATACAACTACAGAACTTGAAGTGTGTGTGCAGATTGAACGCTCGCTTATTTTGCAAATGTGCAATATTGTTCTTATCGGTATGGCGGGTTGTGGTAAATCCACAATAGGTAAACGACTCAGCGAGTTGTTGAAAAAAGACCTTATTGATACTGATGAAATGATAGTGGATACTGAAAATATGCCAATACCACAAATTTTCGCAGAAAAAGGTGAAGATTATTTCCGTTGGTGTGAAAATGTTGCAGTTAATATTGCAGGTAAAGAAAAAAGTCAGATAATTGCAACAGGTGGGGGAGTTGTAACACGACCTGAAAACTATAATTCCTTAAAGCAAAACGGAATTATAGTGTTTATCAATCGTGATGCAGATTTGTTACCGACTAACGGCAGACCGCTTTCGCAAATGCACGGAGTAAAAGCACTTTATGAAAAGCGTATGCCACTTTATCGTCAGTTTGCAGATGTTGAGGTTGACGGTAACGGCACAATAGAAGAAGTAGCTAACAGAATTATAAAGGAGATAGTGTCTTTATGAAAATTCTTGTAATCAACGGACCAAATATAAATATGTTAGGCATTCGTGAGCCAGGCATTTACGGTAGCCAGAATTACGAAACATTGCTTTGCGATATTGAACAATGGGCAAATGAGCTTGATTGCGAAGTTGAATGTTTTCAATCAAATCATGAGGGCGATATAGTCGATAAAATCCAACAGGCATACGGAGTAGTTGACGGAATAGTAATTAATCCCGCTGCATATACCCATACAAGTGTTGCGATTTTAGATGCTCTTAAATCTGTGGCAATCCCCGCAGTTGAAGTTCATATTTCGGATGTAACCAAGCGTGAAGATTTTCGTCAAATTTCATACGCAGGTATGGCTTGCGAAGAACATATAATTGGCAAAGGACTAGAGGGCTATCATTTAGCAATGCAATATCTTTGTAATAAATACAGATAATAAACAAACCCCACTCTCAATCGAGAATGGGGTTTGTTTATGCCATTTTGCGCTTTGCATTTTGCACTCTGCATTACTTACAAAACACATGTCTACCAATTGTCGTTACAACAGGTCTTGTTCTAATCCAACGGTTACTTGTTTTTGCAGGATTATAATAGTATATAGCGCCACCTGTGGGGTCCCAACCGTTAATAGCATCTCTTGCAGCTTTTTTTGCAGTGTCATCAGGTGGAACATTCCAGTTACTATCGCGCACAGCCGAAAATGCACCCGACTGATACACGACTCCCGCAATAGAATCGGGGAAGGAAGAATGCCTTACACGATTGAGCACTACCGCACCAACTGCGACTTGTCCTGTGTAACTTTCGCCTCGTGCCTCCGCACCAATAATTCGCGCAAGAAGATACACATCGCTTGAACTGTAACCACCTGTTGATGAACTGCTGCCTGAACCGAGTCCTAAATATAATAATGTTTTACGTCCTGCAATACCATCTGCAGTAAGTCCGCAATTTTTCTGAAATTGTCGCACTGCTTTTTGTGTTGCAGTACCATAAACACCGTCAATAGAACCAGAATATAATCCCAACTCTCGCAACTTGCTTTGTATTTGTCGAACTTCTTGTCCGCGCGAGCCAAGTTGAGAAAGTGTCTGTGTGCTTTCACCATATGTGTATGCAATAGCGGTAATTACCATTACGTTTACAAGAATAATTGCAACTATCTGCCATAATACTTGTTTTTTACTTCGTATTTCTTTTTTTATATCCAATATATATCACTCCGCGTATTATATTCAGTACTATAATTTCCTTAATAGGATTTTTTAT
>JAGBSJ010000039.1 GCA_017631955.1 Clostridia bacterium | reverse complement strand
CGTATCTGCCGCAGTAAATGAGAGTGTCAAGTTATCTAAAAAAGTCAAATGTGCTTTTGCTTCTGGATTAATTAATTCAGTTTTAAGAAAAATCGCATCAACTGAAATTTTGTTGCCGAATACCAATAATAAAATATATGATTTAAGTGTTGCTTACTCCTGCCCCGAAAATCTTGTTGGTCATTTTGTAAATGATTATGGTTACATAAAAGCAGAAGAAATACTTAAAGCATCTGTAGGTGCAGTACCTGTAATTTTACGTGTAAACACATTGAAAATTAAATATAGTGATTTGATTGATGAGTTAGCAAAAGAAGGCATAACAGCAAAATCCTTGGGAAATGGTACAGCTCTAGAAGTAGTTAATGGCGGTACAGTTTTCAAAACGGATGCTTACAAAAAAGGTTATTTTCACGCTCAAGATTTGGCTTCACAAGATTGTATTACTAACTTTGCGCCTGAAAAAAATGATGTTGTTTTTGATATGTGTGCGGCACCTGGTGGTAAATCCTTTACAATGGCAGAAATGATGGAAAATCAAGGCGAAATATATTCATTTGATTTGTATGACCACAAAATAAAACTTATAAATGATGGTGCTAAACGTCTTGGAATTATCATTATTAATGCTCAAATCGGTGATGCATCTAAGTGTAATTCTAATTTGCCAAAAGCAGATAAAATACTTTGTGATGTGCCTTGTGCGGGTTTAGGTGTTATTCGAAGAAAACCTGAAATCAAGTACAAGGACTTCCAGTTTGTTGACAAATTATGTGAATTGCAATATAATATTTTAGAAAATTCTGCAAAGTACTTAAAAGAAAAAGGCGTGATTATGTATTCAACTTGTTCTTTAAGTAACAAAGAAAATGAAGATGTTTGCAGAAGATTTCTCGAAGAGCACAAAGAATTCAAAAATGGTGGAATGGTTACAGTTTTTCCTCATGAAAATGGCTCAGATGGTTTCTTTTATGCAAAACTTATTAAGGAATAATATTTATGCTTAAAGATATACGCTCATTAAGTTATGACGAATTATCAGATGAAATATTAAGTTTGGGTTTTCCTAAATTTCGTGTTAATCAGATTTTTTCATGGGTGCATGAAAAATGTGTATCATCTTTTGATGAAATGACAAATATCTCAAAAGATATGAGGGTTAAGCTCGCAGAAATATTTACTTTTGATAATTGTAAAATTAACACAAAATTAGTTTCAAATATTGATGATACAGTAAAATATCTTTTTGAATTCCCTGACGGTGAATATGTTGAAAGTGTAGTTATGAAATATAAATATGGCTACTCTATATGCATTTCAACACAGGTCGGTTGCAAAATGGGGTGTACATTCTGTGCATCTGCAATCGGCGGATTTGTACGACAGTTAAGTGTTGGTGAAATGCTTACTGAAGTATATACCGCACAAAAAGATTTGAATATTAAAATTAATCATATGGTGCTTATGGGCACAGGCGAGCCACTTGATAATTACGACAATGTATTAAAAATGCTTGAACTCATTACTGATGAAAAAGGGCAAAATATGAGCATGCGACATATTTCTTTGTCAACTTGTGGAGTTGTACCAAAGATTTATGATTTGGCTGATAAAAAATTAGGGTTAACATTATCTGTTTCGTTACATGCACCTAATAATGAAATTCGTTCAAAATCAATGCCTATTAATCATAAATATGATATTGATGAACTTCTTAAAGCATGTAGATATTACAGTGATACAACAAACAGAAGAATTTCTTTTGAATACGCTATGATTAAGGGATTTAATGATAGTGATGAATGTGCATTTGAATTGGCAAAGAAACTAAAAGGAATTCTGTGTCATGTAAATTTGATTCCTGTTAATAATGTACGTGAAACTGAATATATTAAAAGTTCAGTTGAACGTCAAAAGAAATTTATAGATATTTTGGCTTCAAGAGGAGTAACTGCAACTGTACGTCGTACACTTGGCAGTGATATTAACGCCTCTTGTGGTCAACTCAGAGCATCAAAGAAAAATAAGTAGGTGAGTCTTTGAAAATTGTTGCTAAAACCGATATTGGATTAAGACGTGATTCTAACCAAGATTCATACGCTTCAGGTGAACTTTTTGGTTCAGTTGTCTGGGCGGTTGTTTGTGATGGTATGGGTGGCGTTGAAGGTGGTAGTTTAGCCAGTCAAATCGGTGTAGATGTAATTTCAGAAAGAATTAAATCTTCATATCGCGAAGGTATGTCAGTTAATTCTATAAGAAATATGCTTGCATCTGCAATTACTGCTGCCAATATTAAGATTTATGAAACAAGTAAAACTGATATAGGTTTTGAAGGTATGGGCACAACTGTTGTTGTTGTAATAGTTGCCGATAATGTTGTGTATGTAGCCCATTTAGGTGATTCTCGTGCTTATGTAATATCAGGTAATAGTCTTAATCAATTAACTAAAGACCACTCTATTGTGCAAGAATTAGTTGATAGCGGAGTCATTACAAAAGATGAAGCGGCATCTGACCCAAGAAAGAATATAATTACCCGTGCTCTTGGTGTGGATTCTGATATTCACATTGATTTTGCGGCGGAAGATATTAAAGATAACGACATTGTAGTTTTATGTACTGATGGATTAACCAATTTTGTTAGTGAAGAAACTATGTGCGAATTTGCAGAAGAAGATTTTGATAGCTTTGCCCAGCGTCTTGTTAACGAAGCCAATGCTAATGGCGGTGGCGATAACATTACAGTTGTAGCTATTACAGATTAATTCGTGTGAAGGGAGTTAAAATTATGGAAAACTTTTGTGGCAAGCGTCTTGACGGCAGGTATGAAATAAGAGAAATCATCGGCGTAGGCGGAATGTCTGTTGTGTATAAGGCATATGACAATATTGATGATAGAATTGTTGCTATTAAAATTTTGAAAGATGAATATCTTACAAATGAAGAATTTAAGCGTAGATTCAAAAATGAATCAAAAGCAATTGCAGTTCTTTCACATCCTAACATTGTTCGTGTTTATAATGTTAGTTTTGGTGACCGTTTACAGTATATTGTTATGGAATACGTTGACGGTATAACACTTAAAGAGTATATTGAGCAACAAGGTGTTATTAACTGGAAAGAAGCAGTTCACTTTATGGGACAAATCCTTGCAGCACTTCAACATGCTCATGATAAAGGCATTGTGCATCAAGATATTAAACCACAGAACATTATGCTCTTACAGGACGGTACAATTAAAGTTGCCGATTTTGGTATTGCAAGATTTAGTAGACTTGATTCTGATACAACATCTGAAAATGCAATCGGTTCTGTGCATTATATCAGTCCAGAACAGGCAAGAGGCGAAATGACTGACGATAAAGCAGATATTTATTCTGTTGGTGTTGTTATGTATGAAATGCTTACAGGTAAATTGCCATTCCAGTCAGATAGCGCTGTTTCTGTTGCAATTATGCAACTTCAGCAAGACCCAAAACGTCCAAGAGACATTATTCCAACACTTCCATTAGGTCTTGAACAGATTACCATTCGTGCTATGCAGAAAAATCAAAATGATAGATATGGTTCAGCTGCAGAAATGCTTATGGACATTAACGAATTCAAGCGAAATCCTTCTGTTAAGTTTAACTACAGATATTTTGTTGATAAAGAGCCAACTAAATATGTTGGTGCTGCGTCAAGTAACACAAGAAGAGTTGCAACCACACACGATGATTCAAACAATGGCAGTGAATCTAAATCAATTAATAAAACAACAGCAATTATGTTAGGTGCAATCGCAGGCGTTGTTGTTCTTGCACTTATAATTGCAGGTATTTTTGTTGGTCTTAGTAATCAAAAAGTTGAAGTACCTAATTTTGTAAATCTCAATTATTATGAAGAAATTGAAAACAATAAAGAATATACAGATAAATTTAAGTTTGTAATTGAGATAAATGAAAATTCTACACTTGATGATGGAACGGTCCTTGAACAAACACCATCGGCTAGTGAAAAAGTTAAAAAGGGTACTGAAATTAAACTTGTCATTGTGCAGAAAAATAATGTAACTCTTGACTCTTCAATTCTTGGTATGAATGAAGAAACTGCTAGAAGTTATCTCATAAATCGCGGACTTATTCCTACAATAATGTATGAATATTCTGAAACTATCGCTCCAGGACTTGTACTTAAAACATCTCCTGATGTTGGTTCATCCGTAAAAATTGGTGGCGAAGTTATTGTTTATGTTGCAACAGATAAGGAAGAAACTGTTAAAGTTCCACTTCTTGAAGGTTGCGAAAAAGAAATTGCAGAACAACTTCTCAAATCATCTGACCTTGTTTTAGGTACAGTTACAGAAGTTAACAGTGACTTAGAAGCAGGCGTTGTTGTAAAACAGAGCATTCCAAAAGATGAATCTGTACCTGTTGGCTCAAAGATTGACATTGAAGTAAGTAACGGTATTCCTGCAAACTCATCTGTTGATATTAAAGTAAATCTTCCTGCAGTTAATAAGTCAGGTGTATTGAAAATTTATATCAATAATGAACTTTTCTTTGCATCAAATGAATTGTATCTTGACGGTGCAGAAAAAACTTATACAATCAAAGGTAGCGGCGCAAATGCATCTTATGTTGTAATGGTTGATGATAGCCCAATTCAAAAAGGTAAGGTTGATTTTACTAAGAACCCAGCAGTAGTAAGCGATGTTGAAAATATCGCTTATGAGAGTGTTGCAATTCTTCCTAACAACCTTGTAGGTAAGACTAAAGACGAAGCTATTAAGCAGTTAAATGCGGCTGGATTTGCTAATATTGAGATTATTGAATCTCCAAGTGATGCAATTCAAACAGGTTGTGTAATCGCACAAGACCCTGTGTCAGATGGTGTTACAAAGATTCCTACAAATCAGACGATTAAACTTACAATTAGTACAGGACCAAATGCAGAATAATATGAATTTAAAAGGAATAATTACAAAAGGTATTGGCGGCTTCTATTATGTTGAAGTCGCCGATGCGACTTATGAATGTAAAGCAAGGGGGTTGTTCAGAAAAAACAGAATTACTCCGCTTGTTGGTGATATGGTTGAAATTACAGTAAATGAAAATGCGGAAAATACTATTGATAAAATTTATGACCGCAAAAATTTTCTTGTAAGACCACCTGTGTCTAATATAGATAATTTGATTATTGTTGTTTCTACTGTTGAGCCAAAACCAAATTTTCTTGTAATTGATAAATTGATTGCAACAGCAGAATACAAAAATATTGAGCCAATTATAGTTGTCTCTAAAACAGATTTAGGTGATTACAACAGTATTGTAGAAACTTATAAAAATAGCGGTATTACATTGATTGTAATTGAAAATGAAACTGATGTAGAAAAAGTACGTCAGTTAATGAAAGATAAAATTACTGCATTTACAGGTAATTCAGGTGTTGGTAAAACAACATTGCTTAATAAACTTGATACTACTCTTAAACTCTCTACAGGTGCTATAAGTGAAAAGCTCGGCAGAGGTCGTCACACTACAAGAGAAGCGCAACTTTTTAATGTGTGTGGTGGTTATGTTATTGATACTCCCGGCTTTTCCTCATTGGATTTTGCTAAAACAGAAATTATAAGAAAAGATGATTTAGCAGATTGTTTCCGTGAATTTAGAGAGCATTTGGGTAATTGTAAATTTTCAACTTGCTCACATACTTGTGATAAAGGTTGTAAAATCTGTGAAGCCGTAGAAAACGGAGAAATAAGCAAATCAAGACACGATAATTATATTTTAATGTATAATCAGGCAAAGGAAATCAAAGAATGGGAATTAAAAGAAGATGTGTAATAATCGGCGGGGGAGATTGCTCTGTCGAAATCTTAAAAAATAATATTCATTCTGATGATTTTATCATATGTGCTGATGGCGGTTTTGATATTGCTAATGAATGTGGAATTAAACCCGACTTGCTAATTGGCGATTTTGACTCAATTAAGGCAATTCCCGAAAATGTGGTTAAGATTACACTTCCCGTTGAAAAAGACGTTACAGATAGCGTAGCGGCGTTTAATGAGGGCGTAGAGCGTGGATTTAAAAAGTTTGTAATGTTTGGTGCTACAGGCGGAAGATTTGAACATACTCTCGCGAATATTTCATTAATGGCAAATGCATCAAAATCTGGTTTTGATTTCAGAATTATTGATGAAAAACATACTTTTTACAGTATTTCAAATTCTCAAATTAGAATTGAGAGAAAAGATAATCAACAAATTTCGGTTTTTGCTTATGGTGGTAATGCTGTTGGTGTGACTGAAAAAGGTTTTTACTATTCATTGTGTGATTATACCCTTACACCTTTTAATGGTGCATTAGGTACAAGTAATCATATTGTTGATGACTATGGCGAAATAACTGTTGAAAACGGAACTCTTATTATTATAGAAACAAAAATGTAACAAAAAAATCCCCCTGACGTATAATGTACTAAATACATAGCAGGGGGTATTTATTATGGGAAGACAAAAGCACAAACTAAGTGGATTAATATTTGCAGCACTTGGTGTTGGACTTATGCTAACTTTCATTTTCCCAGATAAATTTATCGTGGTATTGCTTGCTATTGCGCTTGTAATTTGCGGTGTTGCCCTCTGTAGAACATAGGGGGATTATAGTGAAAGTTGTATTGGTAAAAAGTCCTAAATTTTTAAGCGGTATTTTAAGAAAAGCATTTGGAATAAAAAAGACAACATAAAAATAAGCAGGTACACAAAAGTACCTGCTTTTCATTTTGATTATTAATTATTTGAAATATCTGTTAAGAAGACCTTCAAATGCCTTGCCGTGTCTTGCCTCGTCACGTGCCATTTCGTGAACTGTATCGTGAATTGCATCAAGACCAAGTTCTTTAGCACGCTTTGCAAGGTCAAATTTACCCATTGTTGCGCCGTTTTCAGCGTCAACTCTCATTTCAAGGTTTTTCTTTGTGCTGTCTGTCACAACTTCGCCAAGAAGTTCTGCAAATTTAGCAGCATGTTCTGCTTCTTCCCAAGCTGCTTTTTCCCAGTAAAGACCAATTTCAGGGTAGTCCTCACGATGTGCAACTCTTGCCATTGCAAGATACATACCAACTTCTGAGCATTCGCCTTCAAAGTTTGCACGAAGGTCCATAATAATATCTTCACGAACACCTTTAGCAACACCTACAACGTGTTCAGCAGCCCAAGTTCTTTCATCTTCTTTAACTTCGTTGAACTTGTCAGCAGGAACTTTACACTGTGGGCATCTTTCTGGTGCTGAATCTCCTTCATGAACGTAACCACATACTGAGCATACAAATTTTTTCATAGTTTTTTTCCTCCAAAAATTAATTTAATTTGATTTGTTACAGTTTTTGCACATTCCGAATGCCATTAAACTGTAATTAGTTACATAACCTACAATCTCATCAGAGAAGGTGACAGTGTCATTTTTAAATGACATTAAATCATATACTTTACCGCAGTCAGAACATTTAAAATGAGCGTGTGGATTTACATTTCCGTCAAAACGGTCATTAGCACCGTCGGGAATTCTTAAAACCATACCGCATTCCTCAAGCTGTGAAAGATTTCTGTAAAGTGTACCTAAACTTAAGTTAGGTATAACCTCACGAACTGACAGATAAAGTTCCATAGCAGTAGGATGGTCATAACGCGATTGTAAGTTTTCAATAATTGCTTCGCGTTGTTTACTTCGTCTTTCAATTGCCACTGTTCTCGCTCCTTATCAGTAATGATTACTGTTATTATAACATATCTTTTTGATATGTCAATACTTTTTTACAAAAAACAGGTGATTTTTTGAAAAAATTTTTAGCGTTAATTTTTGCTTTTGTATTTTTGTTTTCAGGTTGTGAAAATCAATCAAAATTAAACACAGAAACAATTAGAAATGAAAACAAGAATATTATAGGTGTATGGATTAACTATAATGAAATTCATGCAATTATTGAAGAGTGTGAAACACAATCCAAGTTAAACGAAAAAATCAAATTTATGCTTAACGAGTATAATAAATATAACATTAATACTATATTTATTCATTCAAGGGCATTTGATGATAGTTTTTATAGTTCAAAAATTTATCAACCAAGTGAATATTGTTCAGATGATAACAATCAGTTAAAATTTGATGTTTTACAGTCATTTATCGATTGTAGTAATGATTTTGATATTGAAGTTCATGCGTGGGTAAATCCTTATAGAATTCGAAAAGACAATAAAACAGAACTTATTAATAAAAGCACTTTAGCAGGTAAGTGGTATACAGAAATTCCCAAAGACCAACGGTTAATAATTACCGAAAATAGCATTTTTTATAATCCCGCATCAATAGAAGTACAGAAATATGTTTTAAGTGGAGTTAAAGAGATTCTAGAAAATTATAATGTTGACGGAATACACATAGACGATTATTTTTACCCTACAACAAATGAAAATATTGATACTGAATTCTATAGTGAATATGTAAAACAAGGTGGCAAATTGTCTCTTGCAGATTATAGAAGACAAAATGTGAACTCACTTGTAACATCAATATATTCGCTTGTTAAAACATACAATAAGGATTTGTGTTTTTCAATTAGTCCATCTGCTGATATTGATGCTGATTACAACTCTCATTATGCAGATGTATTTTTGTGGGCATCGCAAAAAGGGTATGCAGATTATATAATTCCACAAATATATTTTGGATTTGAGCATGAAACCATGCCTTTTGAAAATGTAATTAATGAGTGGATTGACCTTAAATCTGACAATACGAAAATTGCAATAGGTCTTTCAGTTTATAAATCAGGTGACGTCGATATTTTTGCAAAATCAGGTAGTAACGAATGGGTTAAAAATACAGATATTTTGAAAAGACAAATACAGATAATCAATAACAATGAGAAGTTGAATGGTTATTCTTATTATTCTTCGTCATATTTAATTAACGATTATAACGAAAATCTGAAACAAGAAAAACTGAACCTAGTTTCATAATATGGTAATATATGTGTCTTGACGATTTTATGCATTTTTGGTAAAATAAACATATAAATTGTCAAGGAAGTGAGAAAATGAAAAACAGTATTTTCAAAAGCATTGTTTCAGTAATTTTAACTGTATCTATGCTGTTTTCTTTTTCTGCACTTTTTTATGTAAATGCAACTGAAACAAAAATAGGTGTTATTACTACAACGGCTAGATTAAGAACAGGTCCCGGAACTAATCATGCTCAAGTTATTGATAAATACAGTAATCCTTTTGCATTGTGGAAAGATGATGTTGTTACGATTCTATCAGAACATGAATCTTCAAATAATGATATTAACAATCCAATTTGGTATAAGGTGTCAATTAAGAGAGATAACACGACATACACAGGCTATGTTTCAGCAAGTCTTGTTATAGTTAAAACTCCTGATGCAGGTGCACTTGAAAATGTACCTGAAGAGTATAAATCATACGTCGAACAGCTTCTCGCACTTCATCCCGAATGGAAGTTTATTATTTATGATACAGGTATTGAATGGAATAGTCTTTTTTCAACGGGTGCTCAATGTGCCCTTGGTACAAATGTTGTCCATTCCTCTTATCCATTGTCATATCGTTCAACTCAGTCGGGTGCTTATAACTGGCGTGCTGATGTGTGGTATTCTCCTGACAATGAAACAGGTTGGTATCAGGCAAATGCTCAGCTGATTGCTTACTATATGGACCCACGTAATTTCATTAATGAACAACATATATTTATGTTTGAAGCATTGTCTTACGATGAAAAGACACAAACTCTTGATGGTGTTAAAAAGATTTTATCAGGTTCATTTATGGACAATGTTGAAATACCCAATTCTACTGGTGAATCAATTCTTTATGCTCAAGCATATATAAATGCTGGTCAGATTGCCGATGTAAGTCCCTATCATCTTGCTTCACGAACAGTTCAAGAAGTAGGAAAAAATGGTAGTGGCTCAACAAGTGGTACATATAAAGCAAAAGATGGTACTGATTATTCAGGGTATTATAATTTTTACAATATAGGTGCTACTGCAAGTTCAGACCCTATAGGTAATGGCTTGAAATATGCAACAGGTACAACCTCTAGTGCCACTCAAATAAACAGATACTTGCTACCATGGAATTCACAATATAAAGCCATTGTTGGTGGCGCAAAGTGGATTGGTTATGGTTATATAAATAATAATCAGGATACATTGTATTATCAAAAATTCAATGTTGTAAATAAGGTGTGGACACATCAGTATATGGCTAATGTTATGTCACCTGCTTCTGAATCTGCAACAATTAAAAACGCTTATTCAAATCTTGGGATTCTCGATAATAGTTTTACATTTATAATCCCTTATTATAGAAACATGCCTGCGGAAGCATGTGCACCTCCTATAAAAAGTAATGCAAGTCCTAACAACTGGCTTTCATCGCTTAAAATAGGTAATTATGAAATAGACTTTGATGCGGGTAAAACTAGTGGTTATTCATTAGAAGTCGGTGGTGCGGTTTCTTCAGTAAATATTTCGGCAACTACAGTTAATTCAAAGGCGAAAGTTGCTGGTGTAGGTACAGTTGCATTGAAAGAAGGCAACAATGAAATCAATATTGTTGTTACTGCAGAAAATGGCGACAAGCGTACTTATACCATAAACATAGTTCGCAATATTGAAAATAAAATACCGTTGAAGAGTATTTCTCTTGATAAAACTGATATCTCAATGTTTAACGGTGATTCAACAACATTAAAGGTAAGTTTTAATCCTTCAACTACTACTGATGATACAACTGTAAAATGGACTTCATCTAATACAAAAGTTGCTACAGTTTCAAGCGCTGGTAAAATAACAGCAGTAGGCGAGGGTGCAGCTACAATTACCGCTAAAGTAGGCAACTTTACTGCAACTTGTAAGGTTACAGTATCAAACAAAATTGTAAAAGGTGACGTTGATGCAGATGGTGACGTTACTATTGCTGATGCACTTATGATTTTTAAGCATAAATCAAGCGAAATAACACTCTCGAAAACAGCACAAAAAGCTGCTGATACTGATGGCAATGGTTATGTTGAACTTGCTGATGCATTAAGAATTTTTAAATTCAAGAGTGGCGAAATTGATAAATTATAAAAATTTTAACTGTCGATTTGTTAATCGGCAGTTATTTTTTATTAAAAACTTGAAAATACATTGACACTTAGTTGAAAAAAGAGTAAACTAAAGATTGTTAAAAATTTGTTAATCTTACAAAAGAGGTGTTATAACAATGGCAATGCAGTTAACTGCTGAACAGCAGGCAATGCTCAATGGCGAACAAGGCGAAGTTATGGCTAAGGTTATGAAAACACTTGTTATGTATGGTGAAACTTTCGGTGCAGAAAGAATGGTACCAGTAACAAGTGAAAAAGGTCATCTTGTTACAAGTTTTGGTCTTAAGATGATGACTCCTGTTTTTGATTTGATGGACCAGCTTCTTAATGCAGGTGTAGTATCAAAACAGAAATTTTCAGTTGACCCTAAACCATTTGACCCAGCAGTTCCATCAGATTTCTTAAAGAACTTTGTTTTCAAAAAGTTTATGTATTCAAAACAGGATTCATATAACGAACAGCTTCGTAAAATGGGTCTTTTAAATGACGATGCATATACTTGTGCTTGCTATCTTGACGCAGTAGGCAATACACGAAAGAAGGGTGACATTCTTTCTTGGGCAGAATCAAGTGCAGTTGCATATGCAAACTCAGTTATTGGTGCTCGTTGTAACCGTAACTCAGGTCTTATTGAAATGATGGGTTCAATTGCAGGATTTGTTCCTGATTTTGGTCTTCTTACAGATGAAGGCAGAAAAGCTACTTGGATTATCGAAGTAAAATGCTCAAAGAAACCTGAAGCACAGATTCTCGGCTCTGCTATCGGTATGAAAGTTATGGAAGATGTTCCATTTGTTAAAGGTATGACTGAATGGCTTGGCAACGACCTTAATGATGATGCTAAAGCATATCTTAAAGACTTTGGTGCAGCTTGTGCATCAAACGGTGCTGTTGGTCTTTATCATATTGAAGGTCTTACTCCTGAAGCAGTTGAAATGGGCGATGCTCTCATTACTGAAAATGCACAGGTCTATGTTATTGATGACGCTGAACTTGAAAGAGTTAAAGCATCATACCCAGTTATGTGGAAAAATCCTGATGCAACACCTAAACTTTGCTTCGTAGGTTGCCCACACATGACGATGGCTCAGCTTAAGGAATGGACAAACGATGTTTACGAAGGACTTAAAAAGAACGGTAGAAGCAAGGTTTCAATTCCTACAGTATTTACAGCTCCTCCTGCAGTTTGCGATGAATTCAAAAAGACAGATTTGTATGCAAAACTTCAGTCAACAGGTGTAGTTCTTAGTTACATTTGTCCTCTTATGTATATGAATAACCCACTTGCAAAGAAAATGCCTGTAATCACAAACTCAAACAAGCTTCGTACATATACAACATCTCGTTACTATACAAGCGAAGAAATTCTTGACATTATTACAAAGGAGGCAAAATAAAATGAAAACATTCAAAGGTCGTCCAGTAGTTCCTGGCCAAGCCGTAGCAACAGCTCTTGTTTCACACGGTGGTTTCAATACACTTGCTTCTTTTCAGGGTGCATTACAGTTTGGCGATAAACAAGCAAAATGTGGTGACCAGAACAATACTGATATCTATGAAAAACCTATGGTAGGTACAGCACTTTGTCTTCCACAGACAATTGGTTCAACAACAGGTGGTCTTGTTCTTTATTGTGCAAAGGTTATGGAAAGATGCCCAGCATGTATGCTTTTCTCAGAGCATATTGACTCACTTGCAGCAGCAGGCGCAATTATCGGTTCAGTTTGGACTGATACACCAATGCCAACTGTTGACTGTCTCGGCGAAGAGTTCCTTAACACAGTTAAAACAGGTGATAAAATCACAGTTTATGAAGATGGAACAGTTACAGTTGAATAAATAAATTTCATTATGGGGTTATCGAAAGATAGCCCCATATTTTTTGTAAAAATACTTGATTTTATTAAAACAATCTTATATAATAATGAACTGTTGACACGGAGAGTTGTCCGAGCTGGTCGAAGGAGCACGACTGGAAATCGTGTAAACTGCTAAAACGGTTTCGAGGGTTCGAATCCCTTGCTCTCCGCCAAAATAAGTAACGGTGCCCTTTTGGGTGCCGTTACTTTTTTAGTTTAGAAATTCAAGGGATTCGAACAAGGAGGGAGCAAATCTGCGATTTGCGGAAGAAAACAGTTCTGTGAACTGTTTTCGCCGACGTGGCAACGAGCGAAGCGAGGCGATAGGCACGGTAGTGCCGAGACAAAATCCCTTGCTTTCCAAGGAATTACCTTTATTTTTTGACAGATTTAATTCGAATCCCTTTTCTGATGTTTTATAATTTGACTTTTTCTCACTCATAATATATAATTTCAACATTAAAGTTTTAAGGAGTATTTTATGTTCGAACAAATCATTAATACTGTAAATGACGCATTATACAGTTACATTCTCATTATCATTCTTGTGCTTGGCGGATTATTTTTCACATTCCGCACAAAGTTTGTTCAGTTCAGATTGTTCAAAGAGCAATTCCGTGCAGTTATGGAAAAACCACAAGACAGTAATGGTGTTTCTTCGTTTCAGGCACTTATGGTTTCAACTGCATCTCGTGTAGGTACAGGCAATATTATTGGTGTTTCTACTGCTTTGTGCCTTGGTGGATTTGGCTCTGTTTTCTGGATGTGGGTAATTGCCATTGTTGGTAGTGCATCTGCATTTATTGAGAGTACACTTGCACAGATTTATAAGAAGAAAGGTCCTGATGGAAGTTATGGTGGACCTGCATACTACATTGAAAATGCTCTTAAATGCAGACCGCTTGCCGTTGTGTTTTCAATTCTTTTGATTGTTACATACGGTTTTGGTTTCAATATGCTTGCATCATATAATTTGCAGTCAACTTTTTCGGGTTACGATTTCTACAATGCAGAATCTACTCCTTGGATTATTGGTCTTGTAGTTGCGATTCTTGTTGGTTACTGTCTTTTTGGCGGTGGTAAGCGTGTGTTAAAAGTTACAAGCACACTTGTTCCAATTATGGGTGTTGCATATATTCTTATTGCACTTGTAATTGTATTTATGAATATCGGTCTTTTACCAAATATATTCAAGACTATTTTTGCAGAAGCTTTTGATTTCCAAGCAATTTTTGGTGGATTTAGTGGCTCTTGTGTAATTTATGGTATTAAACGTGGCCTTTTCAGTAATGAAGCAGGTGTTGGCTCCGCTCCTAATGCATCTGCATCTGCAGAAGTTAATCATCCTGTTAAACAAGGTCTTGTTCAGGTGCTTTCAGTATTTATTGATACTGTTCTTATCTGTTCAGCAACTGCATTTATGTGTATGAGCTCAGGTGTCAAGCCAAGTGCAGAACTTTCAGGTGCTCCTTATGTTCAGGCGGCTCTTACTGAAACTCTTGGTGCATTCG